>DAOVWW010000249.1 GCA_030636465.1 Gammaproteobacteria bacterium | reverse complement strand
TTTTCAGTAGCCTGAGTTCTGCCGCTTTAAGCGAGCATGAGCTGATCGATCAATTGCGTGCTGATTATGTTGTTTTCCTCCAGGCCAGCTCAGAGTTTGAGCAGTCATACCCACAAGGAAAACCAGGCAGTAACGCACAGGACGATTTTGCAGCCTGGATTAAGCTGCTGAGTGATCAGCTTATGCAGGGGTGCAGGAAAATCTTAACTAGCTCAAGCAAACCACTTCCCGCTGACTTACCGTGTGATGAATTTATAAGCAGGCAATCCGGACCCGCTGCAATCAATATTACGACTGAAAGTACTGAAGCTGAAAAAACTTCGCGAATGATTGATGAGCTGAATGGTTCACTTGGTGAGTTCGATGAACTCCTGCTGCGTGAACAGGACCGTGTTAAGGAGAGAAAACCCTGGACAGAAAAAGACAGTACAGCCTCAGGGAGTGGAGGCTCTGGTGCAGGATCAGACGGTGCAGGATCAGACGGTGCAGGGGATGGTGATGGAGGAGAAGGTGGCCACGGTAAAAGTAGCAGCGACAAATCTGCCAGCGAGTCTGGTAAGGCTGCTAGTGTTGAAGAAGGCCAACCCGGTTCCAGCACTGAAAAGGGCAGGAAGAGCAAGTCAATACCCAGTAGAAAAAGCAGTGCTCCTGCCGACATCCCGGACGGCAGTAATGATGATGTCGTTGCCCGGCAGATACGCGAAGCGGCAGAAAAAGAAACAGATCCTGAATTGAAGAAAAAACTCTGGGATGAATACCGACGATATAAGTCAGGTGAACTGTAGATGCAGAATATGACAACCGTTGGGAAGCTACTGACTGTGGTTGCGTTGCTGGCGCTGCTGGCAGGTTGCGCTACGTCAGGTCAAAGAACAGTAAATGATCAGGAGGTTCTGCAAAAGGCAAACCAGGAACTTCCTGAGGATCAGTTGCTTGATGTCTGGATTGAACTGTTTAATGCGGGCGAGCTGCCGCAGGACAAGGATGACGTACGCGGGCTGTCAATGGAAATACGCGAAGCAGAAGCACGCCATATGCCAGTTCATTTACGCGATGTGATGGAAAAAACGGGTTACTGGGGAGCGGTACGGGTAGTCCCTCGTAATACAGAAGGAGCAGAAATACTTGTCAGTGGCACAATCCTCGAGTCTAACGGTGAGGATCTACTGTTGCAGATCCGTGCACAGGATGCCAGTGGCTATCAGTGGTTTGAGCGTCGCTACAGCGAGGATGTTGAAGCGGCTGTCTATGCCGGGGAAAATAGTGAAGTCGATGCCTTTGAAGCGCTCTACCATACCATTGCCAATGACCTGGCCCAGTTTCGCAATACACTTACTGATGAACAGCGGCTGATTATCCGGCAGATCGCTGAAATGCGTTTTGCTGCTGATATGGTTCCTGATGCTTTCTTCAATCATTTAAGCAAAGATGAGAAGGGGCGATACAGCCTGGCCAGGTTACCTGCTGAAGATGATCCTGCTCTGCAACGTGTACGCATAGTGCGTGAACGTGATTATCTGCTGATTGACACTCTCAATGGCCATTATGATAATTTTTATCAGCAAATGGCTACTCCCTATCAGGAGTGGCGCAAGGCACGCAGCAATGAGGCAGCAGCACTTCGTGAAGTAAAGAGGAAGGCCAATATACAGAAAGCTTTGGGCATAGCGGCAATTCTCGGTGCTATTGCTATTGAGGCAAATGGCAGTTCAAGTACGCAGGTGTCAACTGGTACCATGCGTGATGTCATGGTTATTGGTGGTCTCTATTCCATCAAGCGTGGAATCGACACGAATGCGCAAAGCACTATTCACCAGGGGGCTATAGAAGAGCTGGGTGAGTCATTTAGCAGTGAAGCAAAACCCATGGTGGTTGATGTTGATGGAGAAATACATAAACTCACTGGTTCGGCGGAAGCACAATATGAACAATGGCGAGATCTAATGAGGGAAATCTATTCTTCAGAGACTGGACTGGGGCCTGCCAGTAGCGGCTCTACTGACTGATTCGATGCAGCACGACCTTCATCCACCCGGGCAGCCGCCTGCTTCGTCTGTCACTACGCCTCCCCCGGGCAGTGACGACAACAAAAAAATACAGGGCCTGTATCGCATGGTGTGGGTGCTGTTTGCTTTAGTTCTTGTCTTAAGTATAGGCGTATTAGTAATACTGCCTTCGATGGTCAGTGTGCAGGAACCAGATCAGCAAAAAATGGTTGCAGAACGTGTTAACACAAATCAGCCCGCCCCCCTGGCTGTCAGTGTCGTGCGCCATGATGCAGAGCAGGCGCTGCAAGGCTTTCTACGCCTGCGTGCCCAGCCTGGTCTTAGCGGGGGTGAAATATGGGCAGCCGGGGAATGGCAGCGAGCAATGACAACAGTGGCTGCAGGTGACGATAATTTTGGTCATGGTAAATTTGAAATGGCCTTATCTGCTTACCAGGATGCCAGTAAGCAACTGCAGGCATTAATAGATGGACGACCTCAGCGGTTGGCTGAAACACTGGCATCAGGCTGGCAGGCACTACAGCAGAACAATGTTGAAAATGCCATTTCTGCGTTTGAGCAGGTTCTCGCCATGCAGTCTGGTCACGAGGAGGGGCGTCTTGGCCTGACACGTGCCAGTGCGCGCGAGCAGGTATTGCAGTTAATGGAACAGGGGGAGCAGTCCCGGGAACAGGCCGTTCAGGCTCAGGTCGTTGAAAACCTGTCGATGGCTGCCGATGCATACTCATCAGCGCTACAGATGGATCCTGATTATATCCCGGCGCAGCTCGCCTTGCAGCAGGTCAAGGGTGAACTGCTCAGCCTCGCTTTCCAGGATGCGATGAGCAGCGCGTTGCGAAGCCTTGATAACAACGAGCTTGGTCAGGCAGAACTTGCATTGAAAGCTGCAATGCAGATTTATCCGGATGACCCGGCGGTGAAAGATACTCAACAGCGTCTGCTATCAGCTCAACGTCAGTCCACGCTGAACAGATTACGCAGACAGGCTATGCGGCACACAAACAATGAAAGCTGGGTTGCTGCAGCTAAGTCTTATCGCAAGGCATTGAGTATCGATAGCCAGGCCATTTTTGCGCGTAGTGGGCTCGCTCATGCCCAGCAGAGAATGAAGCTGCATGCACAGCTTGATCACTACCTGGCGGATAGCACGAGACTTTCTTCAGATGAGCCTTTAGAAAATGCTCGTAAGCTACTGCAGTCCAATCAGACGGTTGCCGCTAATGAGCCGCTACTCGCAAGAAAGATAAATGCCCTGCAACAGGCGGTTCGGCTCGCTGTGACCCCTGTTGAGTTGCTGATTCAGTCGGATAACATGACTGAGATCGCGATTTATCATGTCGGCCGACTTGGTAAGTTTCAACAAAAGCAGCTTACCCTGCGGCCAGGACGATACACCGTAACAGGGCACTGTCAGGGTTTTCGGGATGTGCGCAAGGTCATTACCCTGCGCCCTGAGTCGGGAACATTTACCCTGTCCCTTCGTTGCGAGGTAGCCATTTGAGCCGCGACTACTTCATTCATGATGCAGGCGGCAAGCGGCATGTTAGCGAAATTGAGTTACCGCTTGCAGTGGGTGGTAAAGATAGGCGTGGGTTGATACTGCCC
>DAOVWW010000230.1 GCA_030636465.1 Gammaproteobacteria bacterium | reverse complement strand
CAAGAAGAAGGCCAAAAAGAAAAAGACAGTGAAGAAGAAATCAGTTAAAAAAAAGGCAGTAAAGAAAAAATCGTAAGATTATTCTGAACAGTCTTCAGTCTAGGAACTCTCTCAAAGTATATCATCAGGAAGTTCTTCAGCTGGCTGTTCATCCGGATTCAATAAATCGCCATTAGTACTCTTGTTCTGGTCAGGCTCCTGGCCAAGCATGAAATATTCCAGCATGGCCTCCGGGTGGTTCTGATCTACCGGGTTGCCGGTTTTTTTGCTTATATAGACCGGAACAATTCCATCGGGTATATCTACAGGCTTTTCAGGTACTCCCTTCAATGCAACAGCCATGTACTCTATCCATACAGGTAATGCGGCTCGTCCACCGACTTCCTTGCGACCCATGGGTGCGGGATTATCGAAGCCTATGTAGACGGTGGTCTCTACACCGGGGCCAAATCCACTAAACCATGCATCCTGCTGATCATTAGTCGTGCCAGTCTTGCCACCGATATCGGATCGTCCCAGTGATCTTGCCTTACGGCCCGTACCGCCACGGATAACTTCCTGCAGCATACTCGTCATCAGGAAGGCGTTTTCACGACTTACTGCCCACGGCGCATGATCGGCTACAGGTGGCTCATCTGCACTGCCCTCTGCTGCCGGTGCATCGGTAATGTTAACAGGGAGGCTTATATCGATGCCGGTTGAAATTGCAGTCAGTTCAGTATCCTGGTCAGGCTTGTCAGTTTTTACAATAAGCTCGATCGGGCTGGGACAAAGTTTGCAGGCTGTCAGCGGTTCTGCCTGAAAAATAATTTCATGGGCAGGGTCTTCTATGCGTTCGATAAAATATGGCTCAATGAGAAAGCCGCCATTTGCCAGGGTTGCATAGGCGCGTGCGACTTCAATGGGCAGCAGAGATGCTGTGCCGAGAGCCAGTGAGAGATTGTCAGGAAGGTTCTCAGCTTTAAATCCAAACTTCTGTAAATGTTGCCGTGTTTTTTCGATGCCTACTGAGCGTAGCAGGCGAATTGAAACCAGGTTCAGGGATTTCTTCAGTGCTTCCCTCATACGTGTCAGGCCAAAAAACTTCTTACTATAATTTTCTGGTCGCCATGCACTACCAAAGGTACTGTCTTTGACAACCACAGGCGCACCGCTGATCATGCTACCGACCGAAAAGCCATTGTCCAGGGCTGCAGAATAGATAAAAGGCTTGATATTAGATCCGGGCTGTCTCCTGGCCTGAGTGGCACGATTAAACTTACTGGCAAAGAAGTTAAAGCCACCCGACAGGGCAAGTACAGCACCATCTTCAGGCTTCAGTGATACCAGAGCACCTTCGACGCTGGGCAGTTGAGATAAACGCCAGGCATCTTGTTCATTTTTTCTTATGTATACGATATCACCAACAGACACTACATCTGAGGCGGTTTTGGGAGTGTTTCCCCGCGTGTTAGCATCCTTGTATCGCCTGGCCCATTTGTAGTTATCTTTTTCAATCTCAACGATTTCTTCATTTGTGCTGTACGCCGAAATAAGATTATTTTTGGTGCTGAGAATGATGGCAGGCAAGAGCTCACCAACTGAATGATATGTTGATAGTTGCAGGTTCAGGCTTTCTTTATCAGAATTTTTATCAACGTCGACGCGCCCAATAGCACCACGAAACCCGTGCCTTTCGTCGTAGGTTATCAGGCCCTTAAAAAGGGCCTCGTTTGCAGCGCGTTGAAAATCCGCATTGATGCTGGTATACACATTGTAACCACTGGTATAAGTTTCCTCCTCACCGTAATTCTCGACCATATGGTCACGGACCATTCCTGCAATATAGGGTGCATAGAGGTCAGGCCTGGTTGCGTATTTTTTGGCGGTAACCGGGCTGGAAAAGGCGCTATCGTACTGTTCCTGAGACACAAAGCCGAGTTTTAGCATGCGGCCTAAAACATAGTTTCTACGAGTGAGAGCTCGCTCAGGGTTACTTACCGGATTGTTGCTGGACGGTGCTTTTGGTAAACCTGCCAGCATGGCAAGTTGTGCAAGGCTAAGTTCGCTTACAGGCTTGCCATAATAGACCTGGGCCGCGGCACCAAAACCATATGATCGATGACCGAGAAAAATTTTATTGACATACAGTTCAAGAATTTGATTCTTTTCAAGCTGTTTTTCGAGTTTGAACGCCAATAAAACTTCGGTGAATTTCCTGGTATATGTTTTTTCTCGGGTCAGAAAGTAATTTCGCGCTACCTGCATGGTTACTGTGCTTGCCCCCTGGCCATGTCCCCCGCTTCGGAAGTTAGCCAGGATAGCTCGCAGTATCCCGGTGAAGTCAACGCCACTGTGTGAATAAAAATTTGCATCTTCGGAGGCAAGGATTGCATTCAGCAGGTCTTGCGGTGTTTCATCGATTGATATTGGTAAGCGTCGCTTCTCTCCATATTCAGCAATGAGCTCGTTGTTAGAGGCATAAATACGCAATGGGACACTTAGCTGGATTTGCATGATGTCTTCTGTTGCCGGCAATTGTGGCAAAAAATACAGAACAAGTGCCGTGAGTGCCAGTATCCCAGCGAGGGAGAAAGCTATCAGTGCAGATAGCAGTCGGAGAAATGTTTTCTTTGTGCTCATAATTAGGCGCGATATTGTTGTCAGTTTTAGGTGTAAATTCTACGGGCGGTCAATTCTAAAGGTCTCAAAGGAGCAAAACCAGAAAAAAAATATACGAAAGAATTTGTCAAAGAAGGCTTTATTGTTCTATAGTTGCATATACATGTTAATCTAAAGTCGCACTTAAATAATATAACTAACTGAAAAGAAAGGAAAACATTGGGCATCTTCTCAAAAAAATCGAATGCAATTTTAGGGCTGGACATCAGTTCAACGGCCATAAAAGTAGTTGAACTGGAGAAAAGTGGCAATAATTTTCGACTTCTTCACTACTCGATAGAGTCGTTACCACAAAATGCCGTCTCTGAAAATTCAATCTCTGATGTTGAACAGGTCAGCAGTTCAATCACACGTGCGATTAAGCGATCGGGTGCACGTTCAAGAAATGCTGCTACAGCGATCCCCGGTTCACATGTCATTTCTAAACGAATCTTTATGCCTCATGGTTTGCGTGAGGATGAGCTCGAAAATCAGATTGCACTTGAAGCGGATCATTATATCCCATACCCACTCGATGAAGTGAATCTAGATTTTGAAGTTCTGGGTGCAGCGCCTGACAGCCCAAATGAAGATGAGATTCTACTTGTGGCTGTACGCAAAGAGATCGTCGATGATTATATAGCGGTATTGGAAGATGCAGGATTGACACCTGTGATACTAGATGTTGAGTATTTCGCTGTTGAAAACGCCTACGAACAGATTGTTCAGGATCTGCCCGGCGGCGGAATGGAAAAAATTACCGCTGTAATGGATTTTGGCGCAACAACACTGCATGTCAATGTTATTGAGAATAATCGGTCAATTTATACTCGAAATCACGCTTTTGGCGGTAACCAGCTGACTGAAGAAATCCAGAGACGCTACGGTCTTTCATTTGAAGAGGCTGTGCAGGCCAAGAAAGTCGGTGGTTTACCCGATAATTATCAGCCTGAGATATTACGCCCGTTCATGGACGCTATGTGCCAGGAAGCCATGCGCGGCCTGCAATTTTTTTACTCCTCCAGTCAGCATGACAAGGTTGATGGCCTTATGCTAGCAGGTGGTTGTGCCCAGATTCAGGGGATTGATGAGCTACTGGCCAGTAAGGCTGGTTTGCCAGTGGATATTGCGAATCCGTTT
>DAOVWW010000056.1 GCA_030636465.1 Gammaproteobacteria bacterium | reverse complement strand
GGGCGTCTCGATGATCACTATTGCCTGGGCGGCAAAATCTCAAAAATTGTTCGCGTAAAGCGACCGGGGCATAATTTCTGCCTGCCTCGTTATAGTAGATGAGTGAGTGAAATAAGATATGAATGCCAAAAAAAGGCGGTACTGGATCAGGCTAACTATAAGACCGAATACGATAACTGCCTGAAAGCAAAAGGACTGGTGCCTGAGAACATAAAGTAGTCCATTTGTGTTAACTCATTTGACTGGTTTACAGATTTGTTTAAACCACACAATTTGTTGCAGATTAAGGCCTAAGGTCTGCTTGAATGTCTGAATTATGTCGTATTCAATTTGCATCTAATGAATTATCAAATAGATTTTCCTGTTGTTAAAAAAACAAGACTAACTACTTTAAAAAAGGTAATAACCCATGAAAAATAAAATATTAACCACTACAGCAACCTGTTTGACCATGCTGATTGGAAGCTATGGCTCAGCTTATGCGGCCGGAGGCGGTGCTGTGCAGAGTGACTCGGGAGCGAAGCAAGGAAAGCATTTTGATGCCAAAGGAAAGCTGCCGTCTAAATTCACCATTGAGGCTCAGAAAAAGCAGCGCGCCTCATTGCCCTTTGAGGACAAGCGCGATTTTGAAGAACAAAAGAAAGGCTTCATCGCTGCACCTGATTACAAACAGATTATGGCCGAAGCCGGAAACGTCGCCTGGGACATGGGTAGCTACGAATGGCTGCTGCAGGACAAGGATTTCGACGGTATCCATCCTTCTCTTCAGCGCCAGGCTGTTCTAAATATGAATTATGGTCTGTATGAAGTTATTCCTGGTATCTACCAGGTACGTGGCTATGACCTGGCCAATATCAGTTTTATCAAGAGTGATACCGGCTGGATTGTATTCGATCCGTTAACTGCAAAAGAGACTGCGGCAGCGGCACTTAAATTCATCAATGAGCAGCTTGGTGAGCGCCCGGTTGTTGCCGTGGTCTACTCACATTCTCATGCGGACCATTTTGGTGGCGTGCGCGGTGTTGTTAATGAGGAAGATGTGCGCAGTGGCAAGGTTAAGGTCATCGCACCAATCGGTTTTATGGATCACGCTGTGGCCGAAAATGTCTATGCTGGAAATGCAATGAATCGGCGCATGTTCTACCAATACGGCGCATTGTTACCGCGCAGCCCTTTCGGCCATGTTGACCAGGCGATCGGTAAGAATACAGCTGCAGGTAACCTGGGGCTAATTCCTCCCAATGTGATTATCAAGGATGACATCGAGGAGTTGACCGTTGATGGCGTCAAGATGGTATTCCAGAATACGCCTGGCACTGAAGCACCGGCAGAAATGAATACTTATTTCCCTGACTTGAAGGCTTTCTGGGCGGCTGAAAATATCACCGGTACCATACATAATATTTACACGCTAAGGGGTGCCCTGGTACGCGATGCACTGGAGTGGTCAAAACAGATCAACAATGCCCTTTACCTGTTTGGTCAGGACACTGAAGTGATGTTCGCATCACACAGCTGGCCTCGATGGGGTAATGACAGGGTTCAGGAGGTGCTGCGGGCACAACGTGATACCTATGCCAACCTGAATAACGGGGTTCTGCATCTGGCCAACCAGGGGGTAACGATTAACCAGATTCATAACGTCTACGAGGTGCCTGCAAGCCTGCAGAAGCAGTGGGCAGCGCGTAGTTACCATGGCTCTGTTGAACACAATAGCCGTGCAGTGGTAAATCGTTATCTTGGTTACTGGGATGGTAATCCTACTACCTTAATCCCCCTGTCTCCTGAGGATTCAGCCTCACTCTATGTAGAAATGATGGGTGGAGGGAAACCAATCATCGCCAAGGGTAAGGAACTGTATGAGAATGGCAAGTACCGCTATGCCCAGGAGATATTAAATAAGCTGGTGTATGCAGAGCCACAAAACCAGAACGCAAAAGATTTGCTTGCTGATGTGTTTGAACAGATAGGCTACCAGCAGGAAAGTCCAAGCGTTCGCAACAGTTTCCTCGCAGCGGCCTATGAATTACGTAATGGCATTCCAAGCGGAGCTACGCCGAAAACATCCGGACCGGATATGATTCGAGCAATGACAACCGAACTCTGGCTGGACTTCCTTGCCATCCGCCTGGATAGCGACAAGGCAGAAGGCAAAGAATTCAAGATCAACCTGAATACGCCGGACAACAAAGAAAAATTTGTAGTGGAGTTGAGCAACGCCACACTGACCAATATCGAGGGATACCAGGCTGATGATGCTGATCTAACCATCACCATCAACCGAGATGATTTGCTGCAGACGATGATGGGAGCCGTTTCTTTCGATGAACAGATCAAGAGCGGTAAGGCAAAACTCAAAGGTGATCGTAAACCTTACGAGCAATTAAAAGAGATGCTGGTTCACTTTGATATAGGTTTCGAAATGATGCCTGGTACTGGTGCGCAGGACTTAACACCTAAACAGAAGGTTTTTGAGCAGGAGGAGCCTGCAGATAGTGCTGGAGGTTAAACCCTAGGTAAAAAAGCTTCTACCGTACCATCGCCCCAAAATGGGGTGGTGGTAATCCAGGTAATTTAATACTTGGTAATTTACGCCTGGCGGGAATAGGTCTATATTCAGCTGGATGGAGCGTCAGGAGGCGACCCAAAACAGGCTATTGAAAACCATCAATATCGCCGATGCTCAACACACCAGAGAAGACTCATAATCTATGGCAGGTACCAGGTAGTACATTCCGTCTAATTTACTTTCATGAGCAATAATAATTCTGTTAAGGAAAATTCATGAGTTTGAAAACAAGATCAATATTTAGTGCATTCACTGTATGTGTCGCTTCCATGTTAACTGGAAATGCCACTGCTGCGGATGATGCGACGCTTGCTGCTCAGGCCAATAATCCATTGGCAAATATGACAGCCTTTAATCTGCACAACTACTATATCGGTGAGCAGACAGGCTCTGGTGAATCTGCGAACCAGTTCTGGTTACGGTATGCAAAGCCCTTTAAACTTGGTGGTGACTGGTTAATGCGTGCTTCGTTGCCGATCAACTCATTCCCAACGTTACCCTATGGAGATAAAGAAACAGGCATAGGCGACCTAAATGTGTTTGCCGCGTATTTATTCGATACGGGTAATCCAGCAATCAGCTTCGGTTTTGGACCACAAATTGTTGCACCAACGGCAAGCAAAGATGGACTTGGTAGTGAAAAATGGTCAGCTGGTTTTGCCAATGTTCTATTCGATGCTAGGTCAAAAAAGTTCCAGTATGGCTATCTGTTGACCTGGGCGGCCAGCTTTGCCGGGGAAGATGATCGGGCTGATGTCAATGATTGTTGTGCTTCCTAAATCCTTTTCATCATGCTGCCAGACAAATGATTAATTATTAACAGCCAGCAATACACTGTGGGTCTTTTTTACATGAATAAATGCAATGTCTGCGATCATCCCATTCTCTTCTGTGTGATTTTCTAGTGCTTGATGAGGAGCTGCTTTTCGGTTCATAAGAATTTTGATTGGTATTTCTCTTTCTGTAATATGCTTCACGCTGCTTTCTTTCATAAGCACTTTGCTGTGTTCTTTTTTCTAGATCTCGGTTATTTATTTGTGCTTGGTAGTCCTCCTCCGGGTCATAAGAGTCTTCAATATACATTGATTCTTTTTTTACCGGTCCGGATAAAGTACATTTATCACCATACTGAACATGACCATCAGCATTCACACATTTCATAAATGCCTGGCTTTGCCCGGTATATAGAAACAAAATAATTATTAGTATCGATTTCATGGGTAGCTGCTTTATATAATATTATTTGCAAGCCGCCTGCACTTGGCTATCAGACAGACCTGATTCCTTCATTGTAAGGATTTGCTTTACCGAACATTTGTCTTGTTGCTTGGCTGGCTTAGTTGCTACTTTTTCTGCCGGTACTGCTGTTTCATCGCTAAGAATTGCAGCCTGTATCTTTGGTGTTTTCAGTAAGCTGCCAATGATGTCAATATTTGCATCTGGAAGGTTCTTTCTGCCTTGGCGTTCATTCGGTCCAATTGGATCACTTCCTTGTTGCTGGGTCTCCGCTAGCTTATTGCCAGTAGAGTCATACACAGAAAGGGTAACGTCATAATGGATGCTGGCCGTAAAGTGCACGTCTGTTTTCCACTCACGCATAGTAAAAATTAAGATTTTCATACCTTCTTTTGAGTTCTCTTTCACGAATTCATCAACATCTTTGCGGAACTGAAAAGAAACATATTCAGCTTTGAGCCCGTTTGATATTAGTGAATTTCCAACAAGAGCAGCGAAGTCATCGGCGAGAGGTTGCCCAGATTTAGTGTTAACTGGGTATGGAATGCCTGCAACAGACCGCTGTAGCCCAACAAAAGTGTTTTTCTTGTTACCGCTGAGCACATAAGGACGAATATCTTGAAAGGCCACAATAAAATTAACTTTCTTTGTGATTCCTGTGTCGTAGTCAACGGTGCCACTTCTATAGTCGAGAGTGTTGCCAACAGCGCAGCCATTTAGAACAACGGCAATTGATAAGATTGTTAGTATTTTTACCCAAGGTGTTTTAAGCATATTAATCCATCCCATTTATTTTGTTGTTAGTTATTGCATTCATAGTAGACCATCTACACCCAGTCAATCCAGTGCCGTGGGTTCTTCTATCGTTATAATCCCGCCCGAAGGCGGGGAGACTAATTCTATTGCTTGGAATAGGCACGAAACAATGCTGAAGTCTCTTCAACCATGGAAGACAGCGCCCATCTGTAATCATCGCGGTGGTCGGAGGTTCAAATCCTCTCGCCCCGACCAATTTCTTAAAGTTTTCTTTGTCCTTCGCCAGAAAACAGGGAAAAGAAAACTTTAAGAAGTTGGATGAGGATTGGATCCGAATAAAAGGTTCACAAAATCGCCGGGAGCGGTTTTGAACGTTAGAGCAAAGCAACAACGGCCCGCAGGGTGTAGCGCAGGATGCGCGGAGTAAATCCTCTCGCTCCGAGCATTTATCCTGGTATCCTTTAAGTTCGAGGAGTCGACTCTGTAGGTGCGAATTCATTCGCACAAGAACGTTTCAATAGCCTGTATGCCTATTCGAATGAATTCGAACCTACCTACTTATACTAAGATGCTAGCCAGTTTGACGACGGGCAGTAACGGCCTCAGCCAGTGTCTCCAGTACGCCAACAGTGTCATCCCAGTTTATGCAGCCATCGGTGATGCTGACGCCGTATAACAGTTCCTTTCCCTCTACGATGTCCTGACGCCCGGCATTTATATGGCTTTCTATCATGACGCCGATAATGTGTTCATCGCCAGCTGAAATCTGTTTTGCCACATCGCTTGCTACGTCAATCTGTTTTTCAGGCTGTTTCAAGCTGTTTGCATGAGAGCAGTCGATCATTACATTTGCTACCAGGCCGCAGTGTTCCAATTGTTCTTCAGCCTTTACAACATTGCTGCGATCATAGTTAGGCACCGCTCCACCGCGCAGGATAATGTGTCCGTCATTATTGCCTGTGGTGGAGAAAATAGCTGATTTTCCATCCATGGTCATGGACAGGAAATGATGCGGTTGTGCAGCAGCACGTATGGCATCAATAGCATTTTTTAAAGTGCCATCGGTACTATTTTTAAAACCAACAGGGCAGGACAGGCCTGAAGCCAGTTCACGATGTACCTGGCTTTCTGTGGTGCGTGCACCGATTGCCCCCCAGCTAATTAAGTCTGCGACGTACTGCGGCGTAACCAGGTCAAGAAATTCGGTGGCAGTGGGGATGCCCATATTAGTCAGATCCAGTAATACTTTTCTGGCCAGCCGCAAACCCTGGTTTATATGAAAACTGCCATCCAGCATCGGGTCGTTGATTAAGCCTTTCCAGCCAACAGTGGTGCGGGGTTTCTCGAAATAAACGCGCATTATTATTAACAGTTGATCACTCAGACGTTCCCTAACACCTTTCAGCCTGCCCGCATAATCAATCGCTGCTTCGGTATCATGAATTGAGCATGGACCGACTATGACAATTAACCTGTCATCTGCGCCATGTAATATTTCATGTATGGCCTGACGTGTATCACTGGTTAATATCTGTGATTTTTCAGATGCTGGAAATTCAGCATGTAGGGCCGTTGGCAGAACGACGTTCTTTATCTCTTTGATTCTTAGATCTTGTGTAGGGTGGGATGAACTCATATTGTTTGCCAAAATGCTGAAAAGAGGGCGCATTTTACTTGTTATGGGGTAGAAACGGTAGGGGGAAAGTTTAAAGTCGTAGGTCCTAGGTCGCAAACAAAAACTTTGTAATCTTTGTCCTTTGGTTTGAAACTGCAGACCCCTGACCTATTTATTCCAGACCCCTGACTTCCCACCACTTTTATGGATCAGGCCGATATCCGTCATTTCCATCCCACGGTCGACGGCTTTGCACATATCATAAATCGTTAATAAGGCTATTTGTACGGTGGTAAGTGCTTCCATTTCTACCCCAGTCTGGCCTCGGGTTTCGGTTTTTGCCTGGCAGTGTATGCAGTGGGCTTCAGCATCGATGTCGAAGTTCACCTCCACATGGGTTAATGGCAATGGGTGGCACAGGGGAATAAGATCGGCAGTGCGTTTACTGGCCATGATGCCAGCCGTTCTGGCAATGCCCAGCACGTCACCTTTTTTATGACTACCTTGCTGAATTAATGTCAGGGTCTCGGCCTGCATGTGAATGGTACCGGTTGCTATGGCGACACGATGTGTGGTGTCTTTATTCCCGACATCGACCATATGAGCTTCACCCCGGGTATTAAAATGCGTTAGTTCTGACATGGTTTCCTTTAGGCTGCCTGTTAATTTGAGTTGTTGGAGTAAATACTGGTGTAGAGTTTGTGGCCATCAAATCGCTGTCGTGGCATACTGCGCGCGATTGAAATTTAACAGTTCAATCTGTCTCTTAACCCCGAATATTACAACACGCATGAGAATACTACTAAGTAATGACGACGGCTACCTTGCTCCGGGATTACGAGCATTGTATGAGGCTCTTCATCACACTGAAGAAGTGGTTGTCGTCGCGCCAGAGCGCGATCATAGTGGAGCCAGTAACTCCCTGACTCTGCAGCGTCCGCTACAAGTTAGGAAATCTGCAGAGGGATTTCATTATGTCGATGGCACTCCTACAGATTGTGTGCATCTTGCCATTACCGGGCTGATGGATAAAGAACCGGATATGGTGATAGCCGGGATAAATAATGGTGCCAACCTTGGTGATGATGTCATTTACTCAGGCACCGTCGCAGCTGCAACGGAAGGGCGCTTTCTCGGCCTGCCGGCAATGGCAATCTCGATGGCCAGCCATGATCCCCAGTTTTTTGATACGGCAGCCAGGGTAGTGCTTGATTTGCTTACCCGTATTAAGCAGCAAACACTTGCTGCGGATACCATACTAAATATAAATGTTCCGGATATTCCCTATGAAGATCTGCAGGGGATGCAGGCAACACGGCTAGGGAAGCGTCATAAATCTGAACCTGTCATCAGGCAAAAATCGCCTCATGGGCAGGAAATATTCTGGGTGGGTCCACCAGGACAGGAGCAGGATGCCGGGCCCGGAACAGATTTTCATGCAATAAAGAATCACTTTGTGTCGGTGACACCACTAGAAATCGATTTGACGCGCTACACCGCAATGGAGAAGGTTGCGCAGTGGCTAGACCACCCGCAATAAGTGCAGCTTATGAATCTAAATGGCATCGGCATGACATCAATACGTACACGTACGCGATTGATCAACAGTCTGCGTGATATGGGCATTACCGATGAAAAGGTCCTGTCTGCGATGATGGACACTCCCCGGCATTTATTTGTCGATGAAGGTATTGCCTCACATGCCTATGATAATAGCTCTCTGCCGATAGGCTTTGGTCAGACCATCTCCCAGCCTTATATCGTAGCCCTGATGACACAGATTATCCTGGATGGTAAAAAATTGTCCAAGGTGCTCGAGATAGGTACCGGTTCGGGTTATCAGACGACAATATTGTCGAAACTGGTAGGAACTGTTTACAGTGTCGAACGTATAGAGCCTTTAT
>DAOVWW010000287.1 GCA_030636465.1 Gammaproteobacteria bacterium | reverse complement strand
TAAAAGATTATACGATTCCATTATATATCTTTACGATAAAACTAAGCAGTATGTGCTTATACATTAGCTCCGCCTTTATTGTTTTCATCAAGGTGTATTCCTTTTAAGATCGCTGCATACCGTGACAGGACACCCAGGAATCTAAGACGATCCGGTCCGGCTATTTCACCCTGCCAGACATGGCCCTCTTCGCTGTCTCTAAAGCCCCACTCACGAATCGTTTCAGCAAAGGCTGAGTCAGGGCGACTGAGAGTAAGGCGAGAAAGCAGTACGCTGTTGAGGTCAATCTGATCAGCGACACGATCATTGAGTACGATGTCACCCTGATCCAGTTCAACTACCCGGTTAACTAGTGCGGCCACTTCGTCCAGGCGATGGCTGGAGATGATCATCGCGACATCTTTCTGTTTTTTTGCCAGTAACTGAAAAAAAGTATGGCGAGCTTCAGGGTCCAGGTTGGCAGCCGGTTCATCCAGTACCAGCAGGTCGGTATCCCGACCCAGTGCAATGCTGATCAAGAGCTTCTGTTTCTGCCCACCAGAGAGTTTATTGAATGGCCTGCGTCGTATCTGCTTAATATCCAGTCCGAGCTGATCACAAATATCAATCATTCTCTCCGGCTTTGATTCACAGACACCGGCTGCAAATTTTATCAATTGTCCAACCGGCATTTTTAGTGGCGGAGATAACTGCGGTACGAAACCGATGTGTTTAAGAACTTCAGTTCTGTTAGCTCCGGGTTCAAGCCCATCGACAGTGATTGTTCCCTGAAAATTATATTCACCCAACAGGCAGCGTATTAGCGTGGTCTTGCCGGCACCATTTGAGCCGACCAGGGCTATACGGTCGCCATGCTCGATATTGAGGTCTATGCTGTTGAGGACTTTGACACGACGAAAGTTCTTGGAAACCTGGCTGAATTTAATCATTTAAGTAATTGCCCCAGACCTTTGAATTCAAGGTTGAGTGAGTTAGTCGGGCAGGCATCTACGCAGCGACCGCAATGGGTACAGTCAGCGCCAATGAATAGATCCACATCAGTTGCTCGGCCTTTAATCACTACGTCCAGTACATGCGGTACTTCACAGACCTTTTTACACTCGGCTTCGTGAAAGCAGTTGCCCAGATTATAGGTCACTTTAAGCGGTGAGATGGCACCGACCAGGCCATAAGTCAGGCCGATAGGGCAGGCATAACGGCACCAGGCACGCTTAGAATAGAATATCTCGAACAGCAGCAGGGTAATGACCCACACCATCGCAACTCCCGGGCCATAGATTAAAGCGCGGCTAAGAATACCTGTGGGTGATATGGTTTCAAACACGGTGTAACCGGTAACAAATGCAAGCACTGCAAAAACAATCCAGAAAAAGGTGCGAACCCTGCGGTCAAATGGATGGTCAGTGACGATTTTCTTTTTTGCCAGGTAATCGTGTGCCATTTCTGCCCATTCCGCGAGCAGATGGTAGGGGCACACCCAGGAACAGAATGTCCTTCCTCCCAGTAACCACCACAATATTAATACTGTCGTGGTGCCGATAAGCAGATTGAGTACAACCACCTTATAAGCAAGCATAACCTGAAGAGCAGAATTCAGGTCTGCCATGTGGAATCCAACAAAACGTGATGCGGTCAGTGCGCCTTCAAGCATCTGTATATCAAGCTGAAAGGAAAGCACGAATAAGAGGTTAGTCAGAATGAGTACAGTCCATCTTCGACGCCGCCATTTCTCCGGTACCTTGTGTTGTGCCATATGGGCAATTTCAGCATGAATGGCGGCAGGCCGGGTTTTGTCGGCTTTTTGTTCGGCATGCAATTCAACCGCAGCGGTTGTGTAATCTTCCTTTTGTGGTTTCTTCGGGTCTGCACCGAGTAACACCGCGACCGATTTGAATAAATAATTCATGCTGTCACTCCCCGGCTTTCAGCTCCGTCCATCTCAAAAACAGAAGGCTCGATCGGGCAGATCATTTCACAGACACCGCAGCCGACGCATCCATCCAGTATTACCGGACGTTTGCGAACAGTTCCATCTGAACTGCTTATGGTTTCCAGTTTTATTGCACGCTTAGGCGGGCACTGGTTGACGTCACCTGAGGGCGGTTTACCCGCGTCACACTGATCGGCACGAATCTCAATTGGACACTGTCTGACACAGAGGTCACACAATTCTAAATCATAGGGATACTCGCTGACCTTTATCGGGTTCCAGCGGTCGATATCTTCATAACGCAACTTGCCCTTGTATGAATCGCCTCGTGCCAGCCCCTTGAAGCCTTTACCATGGACAGCAAGGCATTGTTTTTCATTGACTACACGGGCAATCGCCATATCAGTTTCATGTGAATAGTTGAGATGGTGAGTCAATGCACCAGTAGGGCAGGCGAGGACACATTGCAGACCATCACAGGAAAAGTCACAGGCCTGTGCGCGGGTATCTATATAGGGTGTACCGATACCAAAACCTTCGTCTAGCTCTGCCAGTTTGATGGCATTAACCGGGCATACCTGCACACATTGACCGCACTTGATGCAGGAAGCCAGAAACTCCTGTTCTTTCAGGGCGCCGGGCGGCCTGATGCGTTTGTGCCAGCGCCCCAGTACTGGCAAATATCCCAGCAGTGAAATACCGACCACACCCACGCCCATAACGACCGTGCGAATGAATTTTCTGCGGGCTTTTTCCTTACGCGTGGGTAATGCTTTTTTAGTTTTGGCCATTTCTATTATCTAATATCTTCATTTTTATCTGCTCATTATCTACCGAGACTTTCACGTAGTAAGTCCAGTGAGTCTTTTACTTCTGTCTTTTCTTCCATCAACGCGAGTACTCTTTGCTTTTGCGGACGTTCATCACGGACAAGAATACGAGGCTCAGTAAAAGGGGCCAGGCGTTCAAGAAAGTCCATCACTTCCAGCAGCGGAGAGCCTTTGAAAAACTGTGCATAGGGCAGGTCTTTCCATATACGGTCAGCATAGACATACAGTTCGTATGCGGTGTCTCCTACGCCATTTTGATCTTCATCGAAGCCCTCATAGTCACTCCAGTGGTTACCTTCCCACAAATTACGGTTTGCCGTCATGCCACTGGAGACAACAATCTGGGTAAGATTGTCGATAAACCGGTTGGCCCTGAATTCATTGCCGACCCAGTCATTCAGGAAACGGATACCGATGCCATTATAGGCAATGAGATTATTAGTGAACTTATTAATTGTGTCAGGCTGAAATGGCGATATATCGATATAAAG
>DAOVWW010000320.1 GCA_030636465.1 Gammaproteobacteria bacterium | reverse complement strand
TCATGGCATAATTGGAGCATTATTTCCATTTGTCGAACCTACAGAACACCAGCACCAGAGAAGAATGAGCGAGCCTTTGTAGGTGCGAATTCATTCGCACAGGTTTTGTTCGAATTTGTCGAACCTACAGCATATTGAGAAAAGATAATGTCTCGGAACTTAAAAAATTCAACAAACACTAACCATTTCGATGTCATCGTCATAGGCGGAGGCCCTGCCGGCTCAACATTCTCCACCTTGCTGCGAGAAAAAGGCCACAGCGTGCTGGTACTGGAAAAAGACCACCACCCGCGTTTTCACATAGGCGAATCTTTGTTGCCGATGACCCTGCCCATCCTTGAAAAACTCGGTGTCAGTCAAAAAGTTAAAGACATCGGCATACTCAAGTACGGTGCTGAGTTCAATTCATCGGTTGAGAACAACAAACGCGAGACCTTCTATTTTGACTTCGCAATGGATCGCAATCACCCGCATGCCTACGAAGTGCGACGCTCTGAGTTCGATGAAATATTATTTCGAAATGCCGCAGACAAAGGTGTGGACTGTCGTGAAGGTGTACGTGTAAACGATGTAGCTTTCAACTCTGACAATACCGTGACAGTCACCGCTCTAACAGAAGATGACCAACCACTACAGCTAAACTGCCAGTTCCTTATCGATGCCAGCGGCAGAGAATCATTATTATCGCGCAGAAAGAAGCTCAAGAAGAAGAGTAAAAAACACAATAGTGCCGCTATCTTCGGTCATTTTGAGAACGTCACCCGCCGTAGCGGCAAAGATGAAGGCAACATCTCCATCTACTGGTTTGAACATGGCTGGTTCTGGATGATCCCGTTAAAAGATGGCTTGATGAGTGTCGGTGCAGTCTGTTTTCCTGAATACCTGAAAACACGTGATTGCCCGCCTGCCGAATTCTTACAGCGTACAATCAGCATGGCACCTGAAGTTGCAGATCGAATGAAAAACTCGATGCTGGCAGGTGAAGTCAGTGCTACAGGAAACTTCACCTATTCATCCTCACGCATGTACGGTAAACCCGGCGAAAACTACCTGCTGCTAGGTGATGCCTATGCCTTCATTGACCCGGTATTTTCCAGTGGTGTCCACATCGCCATGTCCGGGGCGGTCAGTGCCGCTGAAATTATAGATGCCTGCCTGAATAATCCTCAAAATAGCCAGAACCTACTCAAGCAGCATAAAGCAAAAATAGATGGAGCCCTGAAAACCTTCTCCTGGATGATCCATCGATTCAATTCTCCGGTAATGCACAAATTATTTATGGCACCCGGTAATAATTTCCGCATCCAGGAATGCATCATCTCGCTACTGGCCGGTGACCTTTATCGAGATACACCGGTCAAATCACGATTATTCATGTTCAAGGTTATCTATTACATCATGTGTGTTTTTCACTTCCCTGCCACACTGGCTTCTTATCGCAGGCGAAAGAGAAACATAAGGATGGTTTTTTCTGGAGGAACTACGGCTCAGGATCAGCTTGATTAAGCACCCGGGTATTGCATTTACCCCGGCAAGTTTTTAATTAACGGCTGTTTCGAGCCGCAAACAGTTTCTTCGTTATGCTCTGAAACACTGTCATCAATGCGGCCGTCGATACACCGATCATAATCACGCCATTGATGGCTTCAAGTGCGCCGAGCAGCTTATGCTCATCTGACATGACTATATCGCCATAACCCAGTGAACCAAAGTTTACTGCGGAGTGATAAAAAGCATCACCAAACAGCTCAAACTCACCCAACATTATGAACATCCATGCCCAGATGGCTATCTGCCCCAGGTTGCCAATCACCAGTAAAAGCATCACTCCGTTGATGACAACTAAACTGGACCAGAGTGATCCGCTATCAAGTATATCGGTGTGCTTATAAAAGTAACGGATAACCAGAACCAGTAATGCAGTTTGCAACATTAAACACATCACCATGGTCGGCAAGCCAAGCAAAAAATTAGTCAGCATAGTAATAACTCCAGTTCATTGCAGTGAAGGTACTGCTTGTTTTTGGGCGCGCCGTGTACGTAGATATTCCAGAAAGTACAGCGCTAACAATGCATACAAAGTCACCCAGATGAATAAACCCATACGGCTGAAAAATGCCGCATAGACATCATTACCACCAGCGCTATCTTCTACTGCTGGGCCCAACATGATTAACATCGTCATGGCCACATTAAGCCAGTAGGACGCCGGGTAACGAGTAGGAATCAGCTGGTAAATTTTACAGGCAAAATACAGACACGCGAGTAGCATCCACAAGAAGAACATCCACAAATTGGTGGAAATACCCAGCAGCATCCAGAACAGAACAGCAAACACCCCACCCAAAAAAGTGGAGCCCAGCAGCTCCCTACCCGCATCTTTTGCCTCGACCATAGAGGTTTGCTGCGCCAGTAAAACTGCCTTCATGACGATGGCCATGTATGCCAGCGGGTTGGTCAAAACCAGCCAGTAGACAGGCAGCACGATAGCTGTACTACGCAAGGCAATCCAGTTGGACTGAGCGGTAGTAGGATCCGCAACAGGTTTCTTAGCGGCGCTAGCTGAGTCCTCAGGAAACCACGGGTAAATTATCCACTGGCATAAAACGGCAACGCCTATACCCACAGCCAGACCATGTATAACCGTGATAGCGAGACTGAAACTGACGGTGCCTGCAGCGGAAATCAGAGTCAGCCCAATAGTCAGGAAGGTACCAAACAATGCCTTACCCATATGCACAGAAAGGTAAGTACTAAAGTACAGTCCTACTGCCACCAATAAAAATGCGGTTA
>DAOVWW010000115.1 GCA_030636465.1 Gammaproteobacteria bacterium | reverse complement strand
CCAGTAGGCATTAAAGCCAAAGCGTCCCCGCCATTTAGCAGGGTTTGTATTATCTCTTTCTGATTATAACGGAAGTCGTCATAACCAAAGGTACTGCGGAGTATCTCGAGAGCCTGTTCCATGGCGGTGGAGAATGCCGTTATGTGTTAACAGTTGCAAGCAGAATCATCGGATTAGAGCCTATCAAGGACTAACAGAGTTGCCAACGAGGTAAATCGAATGAATTACCGGGCTTTTTCTTTACGCGCCTGAGCATCACGCTTATTCCTTTCACTCTGGTTAGAAATAAATACTTTCAATTCATTTTCTCCCCATTTCAGAGCATCCGCTTCAGTTGTGAATCCGCCCTTACTTTTTGAGACAACCACTTTACTGGCTGTTACACGTCTTATTATTTCTGCAGTCCAGTCAGCCTTTTTCTTAACTGCACGGCAATCATATTTTTTAGATTTTGACATTCTTGATACACTCTTTTTTAATTTCTCTTTCAAATGAAAGACTTATATTTGTTACAGGTTTTATAGTTTCTTTTCCCAGAAATAAGCTTGCCCCGCCGCCGGGTTAAGTTCATAAGCGCCGAAACCAAATTTCTTATATGATGATTTTGCTATTTCATTATTACTCAACACTTCCAGGGTTAGTTTACAGCAGCCTTTTTCGATTGCAATTTCTTCTACTTTTGCCAGCATTTCATGGCTCAGTCCACGGCCTCTATATTCTTTCAAAACAATCACATCATGAATATTAATGAGAGGTTTGCAGTTAAAAGTTGAGAACATCTCAAAACAATTTATCAAACCAGCAGGCTGGCCATCAACATAACATAGAACACTAAACGCATGAGGCATTCTGGACAACTCGTTAGCAACATTTTCTATCACATAATTATCAAGCGGTTTCCCTCCTCCCATAGAGTCCTTCGCATAGAGGTCTAATAAAAAGGTTATTTCTTCTCTATTTTTTTCGTTGCTATAGTCTGCCTTAATTATCTTTACAGACATAATAATGACTCAATCATCGTTAGACACATTTCTATTTTAGACACTCTTTCTGCAAGCAGCATTGTCCACATACAGGATTTTTCTGACAAATGTTCTTAGCATGCACCACGATCAATGCATGATATTGATTAAAGATTTCCACCTTGTTATCTAAAGCCTGCTCAAAACTCTGCTGCAGTTCTTCATAGGTATCATCATGATTGACCAGGCCCAGCCGCGAAAATAAACGACGAGTATACGCATCTATTACAAAGACAGGCTTATCCAGAGCATATAATAAAATATCATCAGCGGTTTCCGGACCGATGCCATGTACCGCAAGCAGGTCTTTACGCACTGACTTTAACGGCAGACCTTTTAACTGGTCAATATCCTCATAAGCAAGCACCCATTCACACAGTGCTATCAGACGCTTCGCCTTGATATTGAAATAACCGCTACTGGTAATTAAGCTTGCTAACTTATTCCGGGGGACATTTAGAATTTCTGCAGGTGACATCAAACCCGCGTCATTCAGCTTACCGATGGCAGCGCTGGCGTTGGTCCATGAAGTATTTTGTACCAGCACTGCACCCACCATGACTTCAAAGGCAGTATCTGCCGGCCACCAGTGCTGTGGCCCATAATGGGTGTTCAGAAGCTTGTATATGCGCTGATGTTTATTCGGTGTACTCATCCACGAGTACGGCGCCTGGCAGGCTGCCGACTGGTCTTTTTGCTTCTGCTGCTTTTGCCATAAGGTGAATGTCGAGAATCATTCCTGGAAGACTCCTTACGCCTGGCTTTACCCTTATTACCCCCTCTGGATTTTTCACTTTTCTGCCGATCTCGCTGCCCCACACCGCCTTTGTGTGAAGAACTTTTGTCCCGGGGTGATGGTTTTTCTTCCTGGTTCCGCATCCCCACTGATTGCATCAACAGATTGACCTGCTTTTCCGGTAGGTCTTTATATTGTCCACGTAATAATCTTGGTAGACCGATCATGCCATAGCGAACACGGATCAAGCGGCTAACTTTCAAACCTACCGCATCCCAGAGACGACGAACTTCCCGGTTTTTTCCTTCTTTTAACACCACATGGTACCAGCGATTACTGCCGGTCCCTTCCGCTTCACTGATGCTAAGAAATGCTGCGAGGCCATATTCCAGTTCAATGCCTTCGAGTAACTGCTCTATTTGCTCTTTTGTGGCCTCACCCAGAACACGAACGGCATATTCACGCTCTATTTCGGATGAAGGATGCATTAAACGATTCGCCAACTCGCCATTATTTGTTACCAGTAATAGTCCAGAGGTATTGATATCCAGTCTGCCAACCAGCACCCAGCGATCATGTTTAGCTCTGGGCAGTAATTCAAATACAGTTTTGCTATGTTCCGGGTCGTCTCTTGAACAAATAGCACCTTCGGGTTTATTTAAAATAAGCACCCGGGTTGGGGCCTTGTCTCTCAACCTTATTGGCTTACCGTTTAGAGTAAAACGTTGCTCGCGGGTAATCAACTGGCCTATTTCTGCGGTTTTACCATCGACAGTAATTCGCCCTTCCCTGACCCATGACTCTATCTGCCTGCGTGAGCCAACGCCGGCCTGAGCCATTACTTTCTGTATACGTTCAGGTTTCATGAAGGTGGCGTAGCATCCTCATCGGATAGTTCCTTTTCACTATCGGTGTCATCATTGTCAGCTTCACTGACAGCAGAATCATTATCGGAATGCTTTTCGTCTACAGCAACTCCCTCACTCTCAACTTTCTTTACAGCCTCTACTTCAGTTGTATTTTCTGAATCATCCAACAGATCAGCCTGCGGATCTTGCTCTTCATTTTCAGCTGCGCTGAAATCATTCTCATCATTCTCAGAATCTTCTGAGTTAGCCGCTACACTTCTGCTATTAATGTCTTCCAGCGGCAGCTTCATATTAAGTTCAGCTGCTATGGTATCCATATCACGGATTTCCTGTAAGGAAGGTAACTGACTCAGGCCCTGCAAATTGAAATACTCAAGAAATGAGCGCGTAGTAGCAAACAACGCAGGCTTTCCAGGGACATCACGTACGCCAACCTGGCGCACCCATTCACGATCTACCAGCGTGCGGATGATATCCGTGCTGACGGCAACGCCACGAATCTCTTCAATTTCACCGCGGGTAACTGGTTGCCTATAGGCAATAATTGCCAGTGTTTCCAGTAACGCCCTGGAATAACGAGGTGGTCTGCCAGCCCTGAGACGAGCGAGCCATGGAGAATAATCTTCACGACTCTGTATACGATAACCCTTGTCTATTTGTTTAAGTTCAAAGCCCCGGTTTGCATATTCTTCTTCCAGATCAAGCAACAGTTCATTTACTGTTGCCCGTTCCGGTTTGGTTGCGTCGGTAAACATCCCAAGGATACGATCGACAGTTATCGGTTCTTCACTGACCAGGATAGCGGCTTCAATAATATTTTTTAATTCATCAGGATTGCTGTCATTAGCAAATTCCGACTCAAGCTTTTCGTTCATACTGTTATCCATTTCCATATCAGGCTGCTGCTTTTACATGTATCGGAGCAAACTGCTCATTCTGTACAATCAGCAGTAAATGTTCTTTCAGTAGTTCAAGGATGGCCATAAAGGTTACCACCAGCCCCATCTTGCCCTCATGCTTGTCAAACAATGATTCAAATGGAATAAACTCTTTATTATTGACCCGATCTAACACCATGCTCATTCTCTCTCTGATTGAAAGGGTTTCGCGATTGATATTAAAACTTTTCTTTTCATCTGCCCGTTTAACTATCTGGGCGAAAGCCATTAACAGGTCATGTATTTCAACATGCGGATCAATTCTTTTGGGTTTTACATGATCTCGATCCGGGTTGGCCAGGTATAGGTCTCTACCCAGACGCGGTAGTTTTTCTATATCCAGTGCCGCCTGTCGATAGCGCTCATACTCTTGAAGCCTACGCACCAGTAAGGCACGAGGATCTTCTTCATCCTCTTCATCAGTTTCAGGTCTTGGCAATAACATCCGGGATTTAATTTCAGCCAGCATGGCTGCCATCACCATATATTCAGCAGCAAGATCCAGGTTCATCATTTCCATTAATTCGATGTAACCCATGTACTGTCTTGTTATTTCAGCAACAGGGATATCGAGTATATCCAGGTTTTGCTTACGGATTAGGTACAGTAGCAAATCCAGTGGTCCTTCGAAGGTATCAAGAAAAACCTCCATAGCTTCAGGCGGAATGTAGAGATCTTTTGGAGGTTCGGTAACCGCTTCCCCTCGCACCATAGCGAAAGGCATTTCTTCCTGGATAATTTCCTGTGTCATCAGTTCCAGTCCAACCCCATGTTCTCGCGTACCTCACGCATGGTTTCTTCTGCTACTTCACGGGCACGTTCACAGCCATCGGAGATGATGTTACGCACCAGGCCTGGATCATTAACATAGGGTTCTGCACGTTTCCGTAAAGTGTTTTGCTCTTTAAGCAGAGCATCAATCAATGGACCTTTACAGTCCAGACAGCCGATACCCGCCGTGGTGCAACCCTCTTCGACCCAGTTACGCACCTCCTCATTGGAGTAAATCAGGTGAAACTGCCAGACCGGGCATTTCCCCGGTTCACCGGGGTCTGTTCTACGCACCCGAGCAGGATCAGTTGGCATGGCACGTAAGGTTTTCTCCAGCCGCTCGGGGTCATCACGCAACTTGATGGTGTTGTTATACGATTTTGACATTTTCTGGCCATCCAGCCCCGGTACCTTCGAGGCCGCTGTCAACCTTGCTTCAGGCTCAACAAGTATTACTCGACCACCGCCTTCAAGATAGCCAAACAAACGCTCTTTATCACCCAGGGTCAGGTTCTTCTGATCATCCAGTAAGGCATGGGCTCGAGCAAGGGCCTCGTGGTCGCCCTGTTCGGTAAAGGCCGTACGCAGGGAGCGATACATTTTGGCAGATTTTTTGCCCATCTTAACGATCGCAACTTCTGCTTTTTCTTCAAAGCCCGGTTCACGGCCATACAAATGGTTAAAACGACGAGCGACTTCACGTGTCAGCTCAATATGCGGCACCTGATCTTCACCTACAGGAACCAGTCCGGCACGGTAGATTAGAATATCAGCAGCCTGCAACAAGGGGTACCCCAGAAAACCCAGCGTTGCGAGATCACGCTCGCGCAATTTTTCCTGCTGATCTTTGAAACTTGGCACTCGCTCAAGGCGTCCCAGAGGCATAAACATAGACAATAACAATGAAAGCTCTGCATGCTCCGGTACCCGTGACTGAATAAATAGAGTGGTGCTGCCCGGGTCGATACCGGCAGCCAGCCAGTCAATTACCATATCCTGAATATTCTCAGAGATGACGTTAGGCTCTTCATAATGTGTCGTTAACGCATGCCAGTCTGCGACAAAGAAGAAGCATTCATATTCATGCTGCAGGTTTACCCAGTTTTTCAGTACACCGTGATAATGCCCGAGATGTAAACGGCCTGTGGGACGCATGCCAGAGACAACTCGCTCCGGTCTGCCAGATGTAATTATCAATCTAAACTCCGTGTCAGGTTATGTATTGCACCAGCCCGAATATCGGGATAGAGAACAATGATGCCATAAAAGAAAGAAATGCAGAAAGGGGATAAATCAGTATTTTACCCAACATACCTGTTGCCAGCAGGCCTAGCATAATAAACAGCCCATAGGGCTCCAGCTTACTGTAGGACCTGGCCAGAGACATCGGCAATAAGCCGACAGCTACCCGCCCGCCATCCAGTGGCGGGACGGGTATTAAATTAACCAGCATTAGTATTGTGTTGATATAGAGACCCGCAACCGACATGAACAACAGTGGTAAGGCAGCATAAGCAGGCATAAATTGAGCAATGT
>DAOVWW010000167.1 GCA_030636465.1 Gammaproteobacteria bacterium | reverse complement strand
GGTGAAAATCAAGGAAGCAATGAAGCTGCTAACTGAAGAAGAAGCAGCAAGCATGACTAACGAAGACGATATCAAGCTAAATGCTGTCGAACTGGTTGAACAGAATGGCATCGTATTTCTGGATGAAATAGACAAGGTAGTCGGACGCAGTGAAAATAGCGGATCCGATGTATCTCGTGAAGGCGTTCAACGGGATCTGTTGCCTCTGGTTGAAGGCTCAACCGTATCAACAAAATACGGCATGGTGAAAACCGACCACATACTTTTTATAGCCTCAGGTGCTTTTCATCTGGTCAAGCCTTCTGACCTTATACCTGAGTTACAGGGAAGGTTGCCTATCCGTGTTGAGCTTGATGCCTTAAGCGCTGAGGATTTTTCCAGGATTTTGACAGAGCCAGATGCTTCCTTAACCGAGCAGTATGCTGCCTTAATGCAAACAGAGGGATTTGGTTTATCTTTTTCAGAAGACGGTGTTAAGCGTATTGCTGAAGTAGCATTTGAAGTAAATGAACGAACAGAAAATATCGGTGCTCGTCGCCTGCACACGCTGATGGAAGCTTTACTTGATGTCATCTCGTTCGACGCTGCAGACAAGGCTGGCGACTCGATAATTATCGACGCGGCTTATGTTGATGAGCACGTAGGTGAGCTGGTTGAAAATGAGGATTTAGCACGTTACATCCTGTAATGGCTTGTTTAATTTACCCACATTGAGTGGGTAACTATCATTTTTTTTATATCGGCTAAAAGTTTTTCAGCAGGCTCGTCCAAAGAAAAGAAAGTGTTTTTGTGATAGCATTATTGGTTAAGTTGCGCTAAACATGGCAAGGTAAGAAGTCATGTTGCAGGAGCACAAAACTCAATGCGATTTTCGGATAAAACATGACTGCTAAAGAAATCTTCTCCAACCTCCGTTATATGCTAATCCCCACGTTTGATCAGATTGGCGAGCTGCGAAACCTTGAAACGCTCAAGATTGATCTGCTCGCCGGCATTACCGTCGCCCTGGTTCTTGTTCCACAATCCATGGCGTATGCGCAGTTAGCTGGATTGCCGCCATACTATGGGCTTTATGCATCCTTCCTGCCGCCTATGGTGGCGGCTATTTTCGGATCATCCCGTCAACTGGCAACAGGTCCTGTTGCCGTAGTTTCATTGATGACAGCGGCTTCACTAGAACCATTTGCTGCACTGGGCAGTGAAGGCTTTCTTATCTATGCGACTCTATTAGCCGTTATGGTAGGTGTATTTCAGTTATCTCTTGGCTTGTTCCGACTGGGCGTCCTGGTCGATTTCCTGTCTCATCCTGTCGTTGTCGGCTTTACTGCAGCCGGTGCGATTATTATCGGTACCTCACAGCTCGGCAAACTCTTTGGTATCACGGTTGAAAAGGCGGAGCATCATTACGAGACTGTCTATCACATGCTCCAGGCAGCGATGACCGATACACACTGGCCAACGCTGTTTTTTACGATATTATCACTGGTAATAATGATAGGTATAAAAAAGTGGCGGCCGACCTTACCTGTAGTATTAATCGCTGTAGTAGTATCAACAATCCTGTCCAAGCTGATTGGCTTTGCTGATATGGGTGGTGCAATTGTCGGCGATATCCCTAAAGGTTTGCCGGGGGTATCAATTCCTGAGTTCAATTTTGAAATCATTTCACAGCTGGCAACGTCTGCAATTGTGATATCGCTGGTAGGTTTCATGGAGGCAATATCTATTGCCAAAGCAATGGCTGCCCGCACCCGTGATCGTCTCGATGCAAACCAGGAACTGGTGGGTCAGGGTCTCGCTAATATCACTTCCGGGTTGTTCAGTGGTTATCCGGTTTCCGGTTCTTTTTCACGCTCAGCAGTCAATATTAATGCTGGAGCTCGTACCGGGTTCAGCTCAATCGTTACAGGTGTAGTGGTGGGTATAACACTGTTATTTTTAACACCCCTGCTCTACCATTTGCCGCAGGCAACACTGGCCTCAGTTATCATTATGGCAGTACTGGGGCTCATCAAGTTTGAACCCATCAAGCATGCGTGGAAAGCAGAGAAGCATGACGGTATTGTTGCTGTTGTAACATTTTCACTAACGCTAATTATGGCACCACATCTTGATAGGGGGATCCTGGTCGGCGTCCTGCTGTCGATGGCATTTTTCATTTACCGTACCATGCGCCCACGTTTTGCTACGGTTGCTCGCTACCACGATGGAACATTTCGTGATTTGAAAATCCACCCTGAGCTTGAATCCTGTAAAAGTATTGTAGTAATACGGTTCGACATGTCGTTGTATTATGCCAATGCAGGATATTTCGAAACTGAGGTGTTGCGGATCTATGCCGAACATCCCGAAGCAAAATTTATCATCCTCGATGCTGAAGGCATAAACATGCTGGATTCAACCGGCCAGATGGTGCTTTCACAACTGCGTGAAAGACTGGAAAAGGGTGGGGTGTCCTTCCTGGTTGCCAAGATGAAACGCCAGTTCATGCAGACCATTTACAGAACCCATGCTGCGGGGCCCAGAGCTGAAGAGCATTTCTTCTCACGCCTTACCTTTGCACTGGCATTTGCCTGGACCGACCTGGAATGTGATGCGTGTGACAATACAAAAAATTGCCCTTACCGTGTTTCTGTTGCAAAAAGATTACATGAGGAAAGAGAAGAGATTGAAGTTGATGAAGAGACATTAGCGAGTAAGAGCTGATTGTTTTTCACCAATGCATGAATCATAGAAGTCGAATACAATTGATATATAGAACAATTGTCAGGAAAGCAATATGACCACAGCTAAAATAACAGCGCAGCAAAGGGCCGGCATACTTGCCGAAGCCTTGCCCTATATCAAGCGTTTTAAAAAGAAAACGATTGTTGTGAAATACGGCGGCAATGCGATGGTAGATGAAAGCCTGAAAGAAGGCTTTGCGCGTGACATAGTGTTGATGAAACTGGTTGGCATCAACCCGGTGATTGTTCACGGCGGTGGCCCACAAATCAATGAGCTGCTGGATAAGATAGGCAAGGAAAGCCAGTTTGTTAAAGGTATGCGGGTTACCGACAGGGAGACCATGGATGTTGTTGAGATGGTTCTGGGCGGGCTGGTGAACAAGGACATTGTTAATCTTGTAAACCGTCATGGTGGCAAGGCGGTTGGGCTGTCAGGAAAAGATGGTGGTCTGATTCACGCACGTAAAATGATTCTTGAAAATAATGATGACCCGGCACTGGATGCACCGGAGATCATCGACATTGGTCATGTTGGCGAAGTAGAAAGCATTGATCCGGAAATTGTTAAACTGCTGGAGTCAGGAGAATTTATACCTGTCATCGCTCCTATCGGTGTCGATAAAGAAGGGCAAACCTATAACATCAATGCAGATATTGTAGCGGGCACGTTGGCTCAGACCTTAATGGCTGAAAAGCTGGTATTGATGACTAATACCGCTGGTGTGCTGGATACCGATGGTGATGTCATGACAGGACTCAGCGCATCTGAAGTTGATCAGCTTGTGGCATCCGGAGCTATCCATGGCGGTATGTTGCCTAAAGTCACCTGTGCGCTGGATGCCGTTAAATCCGGTGTAAAATCCGCTCACATTATTGATGGCAGGGTAGAACATGCGCTGTTGTTAGAAGTGTTCTCAGATGAAGGGGTGGGGACCTTGATTACTGGCTGATAAGCAAAAATGGGGACATTATTTCTTTTCTATATTTCGTTATTGCTGGAAAGATAGAGTCGAAGTAATCTCTACGGATACTCAGGTTAAATAAATAGAATCCGTCATTGCACCCTTCGGGCATTTCCTCTGGTCACGAGCACCGAAGCGTGGCAATCTCATGTTTTTTAATCAATAGCTTAGAGATTGCCGCGTCACTTTGTTCCTCGCAATGACAGGTTATCCTATATTAATAGAGGCATCCTAAAGTGTTCAGAAAACCGAAAGCTCAATCAGAGATGAAGGTGCCAGACTCTGAACCGTGGCACGCGGAAAGCGTAAAAACAGTATTCGATCTACTCGATACATCAGCTGCAGGCCTCTCTGCAGTAGAAGTCAGTAACAGAATTTCAAAATATGGATCGAACAGGCTTCCTGAATCAGGAACGCGTGGTCCACTGCTGCGATTTTTCTACCAGTTTCACAATGTACTGATCTATGTGTTGTTATCCGCGAGTGTCGTCACCGCCATGCTGGGACACTGGGTGGATACCGGTGTGATTCTCGGTGTGGTATTTCTCAATGCATTGATTGGTTTTATCCAGGAGGGAAAAGCCGAGGATGCATTGAAGGCAATACGACAGATGCTTTCCCCGAATGCAATGGTTAAACGAGATGGTCGACAAATGTCCATCGCGGCTGAGGATCTGGTACCCGGTGACATTGTATTGCTGCAATCAGGTGATAAGGTACCGGCAGATCTGCGCCTGTTTCGTGTCAAAGGTCTGCAAACTCAGGAAGCAGCACTCACCGGCGAATCGATGGCGATAGAGAAAAATATCGATGCTGTCAGCAGTGAGAGTGTCATAGGTGATCGCTACTGCATGGCTTTTTCAGGGACTCTTGTTACACATGGTCAGGCAACAGGCGTGGTGATTGCAACGGGTGCTCACACCGAGATCGGTCGCATAAGCACACTGGTTTCAGAAGTGGAGTCAGTAACAACGCCGCTGATACGTCAAATGGATCAGTTTGGCCGCTGGTTGACC
>DAOVWW010000180.1 GCA_030636465.1 Gammaproteobacteria bacterium | reverse complement strand
GATATTGCTGAAAATGCCTTTGCAGCAGCCTTCCGTGATCACAGGTTTAATCCGATAAATGAGTCAGAGATTGATGCTATCGAGCTATCTATTTCTGTGCTTACAGCACCTGAATTGATAGTATTTACATCGCAATCTGATCTAATTTCACAATTACGGCCGGGTGTAGATGGCCTGATTTTGACAGATGGTGGTAATAGAGGCACATTTCTACCTTCAGTGTGGGAGAATTACCCTCAGGCAGAGAGTTTTTTAACACATCTTAAGATGAAAGCGGGCTTGCCTGCAGACCATTGGTCAGGCACCATCAAGCTGGAGCGTTATCAGACGCTCAGCTGGTAAACTCTCAAAGAGAAAAAATAGAATAATTATGAGCTTAACAAAAAAAATAGACTCACGCGTAATATCCATCAAGGATTTTTCCTCCTGTTCCTATTGTTCCGTAAGACGCCTGTGCTTGCCTGTTTCGGTCGAAAAAGAAGAAGTTAGTATTATTGAAGAGCTAGTCTCTGATCGACCGCAGCTTAAAAAAGGGGAATACCTATTTCATGTAGGTGAAAAATTTCAGTCTTTATTTGCAATTAAATCCGGTGCGGTAAAAACCTTTGGCAGCACACGTGATGGTAGAGAGCAGATAACCGGGTTTCATTTTGCCGGTGAACTAATCGGCCTGGATGCCATAGGTAACAATATGCACAATTGTAATGCCGTGGCCCTGGAAAAAACGGTCGTATGTGCGATGTCATACGATGATATTGAAGGGATCAGCACCCAAATACCCAGCATACAGCATGAAATCACCCGTTTGATGAGTAAAGAAATTCGCAATGATGAAGAGATGCTGATGGCCATGGGCAGTATGCGTGCGGAACAGCGTGTTGCCTGTTTTCTATTTAATCTGTACCGACGACTGCTCTCAGGGAATAAAGAAACGCTTACCGTCAGGTTGCCAATGACACGTGAAGAAATTGGTAATTATCTGGGTTTGTCACTGGAAACAGTAAGTCGTCGCATGAGCAGCCTACAGGATGATGGCATCATTAATGTGAACAACAGACTGATAGCGCTACTGGATATTGATGCCTTAGAAAAACTTTGCGTTTAACCGTAATGTGGCCAAACAGGTGTAACTATGCAGGATGAAAACAGCGATTTTATCGTTCCTGAAGCTCCACGTCTGGATCGTGCAGTTATTGATGAATGGCTGTCACATTTCCCTGAATTAAGTGGCTTGGAAGACCCTGTCTGGCAAAAAGTGCTGGACTCCGCCCGTCCTGTCGAGCTGCCGGATGGCACTACTGTTTTCCGTGATGGTGATGGCTGTCAGAATTATATGTTTGTTATAGAAGGCTCGGTCAGGGTACAGAAAATGGCAGAGAATGGTCGAGAAATTGTTCTCTATCGGGTTAATGCCGGTGAGGCCTGTATTCTGACCACATCCTGCCTGCTCAGTCACCAGCGCTATCCCGCTGAAGGCATTACCGAGGGTAATCTTCGCGCAATCAGTATCCCGGTCAAGTTATTTGATGAGGGCATCACCGGTTCAACCGGGTTTCGTGCATTTGTTTTCTCCAGTTATGGACGCCGCATTGCTGATTTAATCATGTTAGTGGAGGACGTTGCCTTCGGCCGTATGGATGTGCGACTCGGCCAGTACCTGCTTGACTCTGCAGATGAGCAAGGGAATGTAGCACTAACGCATCAGGCCATGGCCGCTGAGCTAGGTACGGCAAGGGAAGTGGTTAGCCGTCAATTAAAAGAGTTTGAACGACGCGGCTGGCTCAAGCTGGGTCGTGGTGTCATCAATATCTCCGATATAACAGCGCTAAAGGAACATCTGGTTACTCCAATCTAGGCTCAATATTTCTTCTGTGACCTAGTCACATACACCGCATCACCAGTTTGCGATACTCCAGCCTCAAATTTATGAAATGATCGTTTGTAAGCACAGGCGGTTATTAATTTAGGAACCTCTGATCTATTCTGGACGAAGTAGATTGCGATCTAAGATATTCAGATTTGAGGCGCGAATCGCGCGTAATAGCTGGCTATTGCGAAGATTTGTAACGAAAAAGCTGAAGATCTTAGACGCAAGATACGAGTTCATGAATAGATCAGAGGCTCCTTGACACTTGCAGCCTTTATTCTTGGCGCTGCTAGTACAAACGATCAGGAGAGATTCAAATGAGTATTGATAGAATGATTTTTGCTTTTGGTGGCGCAGTAATTCTTCTTAGCGTCTTTTTAACGCAGTATCACAGTGAGAACTGGATGTGGCTGACGGTATTTGTTGGTGCAAACTTGTTCCAGTCTGCCTTTACCCGTTTCTGTCCTATGGCTACTATTCTGAAGGCATTAGGTGCTAAACCTGGTCAGGCTTTCTAAAGCAGGCAGTTATGTTGTACTGTAGAGGTGCCGCTGGTCGGCGCCTTTTTTATTTTCCAGAGAGTTAGATATGACTGAAATTAATATTAGCAATATGAAATGTAATGGCTGTGTAGCGAATGCGCAGAAAGCGCTGGAAGGCTTACCAGGACTTGAGAGTGCTGAAATAAATCTGCAGCAGGCTAATGCTGTACTGAGTGGTGATTTTGACCTCAACGAAGCACTTACGCGCCTGACAGATGCCGGTTATCCTGCGGAAAAATCTGATTAATGTCTGAGCAACAACACACTCGCTTATCTGTTACCGGCATGTCATGTGCGGGATGTGTTGGCGCGGTCGAAGATGCTATGTCTGCGGTACCAGGGATCGAACTAGCCGTCGTGAACTTTGCTGAGCATACGGCAACATACACGGGTTCGGCCACTGAAGATGACGTCCTGGCGGCGATAAAATCTGCTGGTTATGGCGCCGTGGTCATGCGTGGTCTGGCGGATGAAAAGGAGAAAGAGCAGGCAGAGCTTGTTTTTTATCGCCAGCTGCTGAGAAAAACGGTCGTTGCTGGCCTGGTAGCTTTCCCGTTGTTTATAGCAGGTATGGCTGGTTTGCTGCCACCCGTTGATACCTCTGTGGGACAGATATTCTGGTTAATTACCGGGGCGGTGACCCTGGCTGTAATGATTTATTCCGGCGGGCATTTTTACAGCGGTGCTCTAAATACGCTGCGTTTTCATAATGCCAATATGGACACTTTAATAGCGCTGGGAACTGGGTCCGCATGGATATTTTCTACTGCTGTGGTGCTGTTTCCGGATATCGTACCCAGCCTTGCACAACACGCCTATTATGAAGCGGCACTGATAATTATTACCCTGGTTAATCTTGGCAATGCCCTGGAGATGCGAGCCAGGGGCAAGACCTCGCAGGCAATTAAACGGCTGATTGGTATGCAGGCTCGTACCGCTCGGGTGATGCGCGATGGCAAAGAGATGGATATCAATATCGCTGATGTCGGCCTGGATGAGACTGTTCGGGTTCGTCCGGGTGAAAAAATACCGGTTGATGGAGAGATCATTGAGGGCAGCTCAAATATTGATGAATCTATGCTGACCGGAGAGCCGTTGCCGGTTATACGAAAAGAGGGCGACACGGTCATTGGCGGCACCTTAAACAAGACCGGCAGCTTTCTATTTAAAACTAGCCATATCGGTAGTGACACAGTCCTGGCACGCATCATAGAACTGGTCAGAAACGCGCAGAATACCAAACCCGCTATCGGTCGCCTGGTAGATCGTATCGCTTCAGTTTTTGTGCCTGCTGTCCTGATTATAGCCATCCTGACTTTTCTGATCTGGTTCAATTTTGGGCCTGCACCAGCGGCGGCTTATGCCCTGGTGACCATGATGACGGTACTGATCATTGCCTGCCCCTGTGCGCTGGGTCTGGCGACACCGATCTCTATCATGGCAGGCATAGGCAAGGCCGCTGAGCACGGCATACTGATTCGTAATGGTGATGCCCTGCAGCTGGCAGGTAAAATAACGGTGGTAGTACTCGACAAAACCGGAACGATCACGGAAGGTCGACCAGAAGTAAGCATGGTGCTGACAGCCAGCGCTACTGAAGAGGAGATACTGGCCCTGGCAGCAGGACTGGAAAAAAACTCGGAACATCCTCTTGCTGAAGCCGTTCTAGAGGCCGCTAGAGTTAAGGATGTTGTGATGAAACCAGTTGAGCAGTTTGAGGCAATTGCTGGCCGGGGCGTAAAAGCAATGTCTGGGGGTGAACCAGTGCTGCTCGGTAATGAGCGTTTGATGAAAGAAAACGGCATCAAACTGGAAGAATTTTATGCCTTATTAGATGGTTCAAATAATTTAACCGCGACCCCGGTGTTGTTAGCAAAAGCAGGAACTTTTGCCGGTATGCTGATGATAGAAGATAAAATCAAACAGGATTCAGCCGCGACTATCAAGGCCCTGCACAAACTCAATATCAAAACAGTCATGCTTAGTGGTGACCGCCAGGCCTCGGCCGAAGCTGTGGCGGCAAGTGTAGGCATAGATGAGGTCATTGCTGAGGTCTTGCCCGATG
>DAOVWW010000256.1 GCA_030636465.1 Gammaproteobacteria bacterium | reverse complement strand
CTCGCATTCGAAAGCTTATTCAGGAAGGCTGTCGCCGCATCAATTGTTGGAATATCTTTTGGCAGACGGGCATTCAGTACCGCACCATCTCCGGCATCGAATTCGGCACTTACCCTGAATGAAGATACTTGAACAAAGTTCTCAATTTCACGGTCTCGATCTACGACCAGCCTGACCGCCACTGACTGAACTCTACCTGCTGAGAGCCCGGCATAAACTTTTTTCCAGAGTACGGGCGATAATTCAAAGCCGATCAGACGGTCAAGTACGCGTCGCGCCTGCTGCCCATCCACCAGATTCCGGTCTATCGTGCGCGGGTTTTCTATCGCATGTATTATTGCGGGCTTGGTTATTTCGTGGAAAACTATACGTTTGGAATTCTCTTCATTCAGACCCAGAACTTCTTCCAGATGCCAAGCTATCGCTTCTCCTTCGCGATCTTCATCTGATGCCAGCCAGACCATGTCTGCTTTCTTGACAGCTCTTCTCAGGTCAGCAATGACTTTCTTTTTATCTTCGGTAATCTCATATGTTGTGGCAAAATTATTCTCTATGTCGATTGCATTTTTTCTCGGCAGATCACGAATATGCCCATAGCTCGACAGCACAAGAAAGCCATCACCAAGAAATTTTTCAATGGTTTTAGCCTTGGCAGGCGATTCTACAATGACAAGATTTTCACTCACAAGAAATCACATTCCTAACTAGAAGATGGTTTATTTCAGAAACAATATCTACAAACTGCCTCGAAGAAACGATTACTCGTACCACAATATTTATTCAAAAAACAAACAACGCGGGACATATCAAGCGGCGATTCTGCCAATTTCTACTGAAGAAAACAAATGCCGTTACCAGTGATGCAGAAAAAGACAGTACAAATTAGGTAATTAACCTGGGGAAAGGATGGCCTGAAATGTATTAATGCAGGACATCCTGTTCGAGGTCAAATAAGAGATTTTCAAGCCAGAGATAGTTCGTCTCCCGCCCGGGCTGGTTGTACAGCACCATCATAGCTACCCACTTCATTTGATCAAGATCAATACTGTCGGACTCAAGAGCCATGGCGCGATCAAGAATAACTTCACGCACTGAAGGAGTAATAATACTGTAAAACTCCAGTCTCGAAAGAAAACCTATTGCAGACAGAGAGATTTTCTGTTTCTCAGAGTCCGAATAAATTCGCGTGCTGGCGAAAACTGTATTTATCGTGTGTGGATATTCATCTTCCTCACACAACACAGACAGGTCTTCCAGCCACTCAAAAGCCTTGCTGATCTCACCTTTACGGAATCCAGCATGCCCCAGCTCTGTCGTTAATGCAGTAACGTCTGGCTCACCACTTTGTTCATGGTCATCATCAATGAAATTCTCAAAGATGTACATTAATACATCCAGCATATTATCTTTCATAGTTGAGTAGAATCCGGGGAAACGAATAGATTACCGTACAGAGGAAAATCTGACGGGGAGTTGTATCATCAACAAATTGATGGCTTTTTACATACAATAACATTGGCATCTCTCTGCTAAAACTCACTTGCGATGAATATTATAGCAGAATAGTAACCAATCATGAACTGTCGCACAGCCTATGGTACAGATCGTCGAATGTATCTCCCTCCAGGCAAGGTGTCTATCAATTTTTTCAACTCCAGCTGGCTAAGCGAAACAGATAGATCATTTATAGCCCAGCCTGTCCTTGCCAGCAGTATGTCCAGATTAACCGGGTCAAACCCTATCGCATTCAACAACATCTGTTGCTGTTTGCTAAGATCCTCAACAGACCCAGCGTCAACAGTTGCCTTCTGACCTTTTTCTTCAATAACTGCTGGCAGTAATGGCAACAGTTCTTCTGCAATATCATCAGCCGTCTCTACCAGCTTAGCTCCCTGCTGAATTAACCAGTGACACCCCCTGGATAGCGGGGAGTGGATTGACCCTGGGATTGCAAACACCTCACGCCCCTGTTCCATTGCATAGCGCGCAGTGATCAATGAGCCACTCTTTACCGCCGCTTCTACCACCAGGACCCCAAGTGACAATCCGCTTATCAACCTGTTACGGCGGGGGAAATTTGCTCGCAGCGGCTCGGTTCCAACAGGGAATTCTGAAATAAGCAAGCCATGTTCGGCGATCTCATGGGCGAGGTCACGGTGCCTTGAAGGATAAATCCTGTCCAGCCCGGTTGCTGCAACCGCAATGGTTCTCCCCTGCCGGCCGTCTTTCTTATCTCTCTCACCTGCATCCAGTGCACCCTGATGCGCAGCACCATCGATGCCTGCCGCTAATCCAGATGTAATCGTCAATCCAATGGCTGCCAGTTTTCGTGCAAACTCCCCTGCATTACGCGCACCACCCGGGGTCGGATGTCTACTACCGACTACTGCCAGCTGCACCGTTTGCAGTAGTGCAACATTACCTTTCAGAAAAAGAACAGGCGGGGGTCGATGAATTTGCGCCAGCAGAACCGGATATTCGCCCTGATCCAGCGTTATGATATGGTGACCAGGCTCCTGCTCCAGCCACAGTAAATCCTGCTCTACGCCGGTAGCATCAACCCCTCGAGAAATGATCTCTGTAATATTAGGGTTTGAATCTGGAACGGTAGATAGCTGCTGCCGGCTAGCATTGAAAACAGCACTTGCGGAACCAAAAACACGGAGCAGACTTGAAAAAACATGTGAACCTACTCCTGACACCCTGTTAAGGGCCAGTTGTGCGATCAGCTCATCATCAATTGTGATTGGAATTGCCACAGACACTCCCTGTCTGGTCATTTCAGTACAAAAAGACTATGTCACTCGACTTACTCGATATTTGTCACCTTATCGAAAACACGAATACCCTGGGTGGCACGCATGATCAGGCCATAGCTGATCTGGCCATAGGTCTTAAATACCATAACTATTCCGCTGCGTTCCACAGGCAGTCTGTATTTATTCCCTGTCACAGGGTCTTTCTGCACCCCATTGTCGCGCATTATTTGTAATACATGCCCTGGCTCCAGCCCCTTATCAGAACCCGCTGCGAGGGTAATAACATCACCGGGACCAAACCCAGCCATATCTGACTCTGCACCGAGTATGTTGGCCGACAGCGGCTCTCTAAATGCCTTAGGGTGGTAATATGGCAAGCTCAGCTTGACCACAGCAGGAACCAGACGATCCCCCTGATGCACCTCTTTACTCGCCTTAATGATTCTTAATTTTGCCGGGTCACCAGGTCGAATCATCTCTGCTTCACCTAATGTTTCCGTCTCAAATGCTATAGACTTTTTTGTCTCGGGATCGAAAAGCTCACCGCGCATTCTGATGATCTTAAATTTAGAGCCAGGTGCGCCATCTATTTTCCGCACATACATATCACTTAAGCCACCAAGTATCACTTCATGGTTAACCCCTTCTGTGACATAGGCCAGGTTATCCAGATTCCTTGATGCAACAATCTGGCGATCCTGCAAAAAGGCCATAATGTATTTTGGAGGAATTGAAGGAATTGCATCATCCAGTGCTTCTATATAGACAACAGGACTCATTTTCACG
>DAOVWW010000077.1 GCA_030636465.1 Gammaproteobacteria bacterium | reverse complement strand
GGCGCGCAGACGTGAGAACAATTTGGGCTTATTATTGTCTATGATACGATCCTCCGAATTAGGGCAGCTCAAAATATGTCGGGCACCCCTTTGCCGTATCGTAACATTGTCGGCCTAAGTGGATGAAGGTTAAAAGGGTATTTCACATTAATATTTACTGTATTTTTAAAGATATTTAAAGGATTTTGTAATGACAGGAACACCTCTGAAAAGAATAGCGAAAACACTATTTTCTGCACTAATGATGTTTTCTTTTTCAGCCTATGCTGCAGTTGAAAGTAGCAATGTCACTGAAGTGATTTTAGACAATGGAATGAAAATACTTGTAAAGCCAGATCACCGGGCACCGGTGGTCGTTGCACAGGTCTGGTATCGGATAGGCAGCAGTTATGAACCGGACGGTATTACCGGCGTATCCCATGTACTAGAGCATATGATGTTTAAGGGTACAGCAAAATTTCCGAATGGCGAGTTTAATCGGATCATTGCTGAAAACGGTGGCAGGGACAATGCCTTCACTGGTCGGGACTACACCGCGTATTTCCAGACTCTGGAAAAAAGCCGTCTGGCAGTCAGCATGGAGCTGGAATCAGACCGGATGCGGGGTATGTTGCTGGACAAAGATGAATTTGCCAAGGAACTACAGGTTGTTATCGAAGAGCGCCGTTTGCGCACAGAAGATAAGGCCGAAAGCAAAGTTTATGAAAAATTCAATGAAGTCGCTTTCCCGGATCACCCTTACGGCCGTCCGGTTATTGGCTGGATGCGGGACCTGAAAGGCCTGGAAGTGGATGATCTGCATAAGTGGTATCAGCGTTTCTATTCACCGGCAAATGCGATTTTAGTTGTTGTGGGTGATGTCAATCCTGATGAGGTTATTGCCCTGGCGAAAAAATATTACGGCCCGATTAAAAGTTCAAAAGTCGAGATTCCGGAGCAGCATAAAGTAGCGATTCAAACCGCTACAAAAAGAATTTCCGTCAAAGCGCCAGCCAATGTGCCCTATATGATACTGGGTTTTCATGTACCAGCGGTGGCCGATAAACCAGAATTTGACTGGGAGCCCTATGCGCTGGAAATGATGTCCGCCATCCTTGACGGCGGCAGTGCGGCACGTTTTTCTGATCAGCTGGTAAGAGGCCAGGAAGTTGCTGCTGCGGTGGGAACTTCGTACAACCCTTTTTCCCGCCTGGCAGGGTATTTCTTAATCGATGGCAACCCGGCACAGGGTAAAGATGTGGAGCAGCTCGAAAGTGCGATATTGGCGCAACTCGACAAACTCAGGAAAAAATCCGTCACTGAAAAAGAACTGCAACGTGTGAAAGCCCAGGTAATCGCTTCGAATGTGTATGAGAAAGATTCTGTCTTCTATCAGGGCATGAAACTGGGTTTGCTGGAAACGACGCTCAATGACTGGCGGCTAAGTGAGAATCATACAGAAAGGCTGAAGGCCGTTACTGCCGAACAGGTTATGTACGTGGCCAAAAAGTATTTCGAGCCTGAGAATATGACTGTTGCTGTGTTAGACCCGCAAGCGATAGTTACTGCGAAGACCGAAGATGAGACAGCAGCTAAAAAAACCGGTAAGGAGCAGAAGAATGCTAACTAAATTATCACAGATTGTTGTCATCTATATTTTATTCCCAGCTTTAGCAGCGGCCGCACCGAAAATTGAGCATTGGGTTACGGACAATGGGTCGCGTGTTTATTTCATTGAGACTCATGCCTTACCTGTAGTTGATGTGAGCATGGTTTTTAATGCCGGCAGTGCGCGTGATACACCCCTCAAGCAGGGGGTGGCGATGTTGACCAGTGGTATGTTGCTGGAAGGCAGCACGGGTTTGGACAGTAAGGCTATTGCCGAAGGTTTTGAGGACAGGGGTGCGGAGGTGGCAACCAGCAGCCTCAGAGATATGGCAATAGTAAGCATGCGCAGTCTGTCAGAAAAAGAATATCTGGATCCAGTAGTCACGCTGCTGGCGAAGGTTGTTTCTGATCCGGTATTTCCTGAAAAAAGCTTTGCCAGAGAAAAGGCACGTTCCATTACTTCTCTGGACCACAGCTTACAGCAGCCTGCAACTGTGGGCAGTCGACAACTTTATGAGTATCTGTATAAGGGGCATCCTTATGCGAATCATCCTGAAGGTACACATGAGAGCTTAGCGTCCATTGAGCGTAAAGATCTGCTTAACTTTTATAAGCAATTTTATGTTGCCAGTAATATGGTGATTGCAGTGGTGGGTGATTTAAGTCTTGCAGAGGCTAAAGCATTAACGAATAAGATTAGTGTGAAACTTGGTAAAGGTGAGAAAGCCCCGGTATTACCCGATGTTTCTCCAATCAAAGCCAAAGAAATCCGCATCAATTTCCCGTCCACCCAGTCACATGTAATCTCTGCATATCTTGGTGTGAAACGTGACGATGCTCGTTCACTAGCGTTAAAAGTTGGCAACTATAGTCTTGGCGGCGGAGGCTTCCAGTCACGCATGATGGACGAAATCCGTGAGAAGCGAGGCTTGAGTTACGGTGCCAGCAGTTATTTCTTACCGATGCAGCAGTCGGGTCCTTTTATCGCATCTTTATCAACCAGGAATGACCAGGTCGATGAGGCGCATATGGTGGCTAAGGAAGTTATCAACGAGTACATAAAAACAGGGCCTGACAAAGATGAGCTGCAATTGGCTAAAAAGAATATTACTGGAGGCTTTCCTCTGACTATAGATTCTAATAAAAAACTCGTCAGTACTCTGGCTGCTATAGGTTTTTACTCCTTGCCTGCCGACTACCTCGATACTTATATCGATCGAGTCAATGCCCTTAGCAGAGAAGATGTGGCTCAGGCTTTGCGGGAAGTGCTGGGCTCAAAGAACCGCGTGACAGTTATCGTTGGAGCTGGAAAAAAAATAAAGACTAACTGAACCAACACCCCCTGCACGGGTTCTGTAGGTTCGAATTTATTCGAACATAGTGGTCAAATGGCTACTATGGTATCGTAAATATCTTTGTGCGAATAAATTCGCACCTACATAAAATTTGTACGTAGTGGGACGTGGAAATAAATGAAGACCAGCCAAGTTAGAATAATAGGCGGAGACTGGCGCGGTAGAAAGCTTGAATTCCCGGCAACCGTGCAGCAATTACGTCCAACCCCGGGGCGTATTCGTGAAACCTTATTCAACTGGTTAGCATACGATATTAAGGGCGCACGTTGTCTTGATCTTTATGCGGGCAGTGGTGCTTTAGGGGTTGAGGCCCTTTCCAGAGGGGCGTCGGAAGTGATTTTCGTCGAATCTGATATTAAAAGTTCCAGGCTGCTGGAAGGGAATTTACGCAGGCTGGGCAGCGATGCAAAAGTATATACTATGGATGCACGGCGTTTTGTCAGGCAGATTGAAGGGAAATGGGATATAGTTTTCCTTGATCCCCCATACCGGCATGGTATGTTGCAGCAGATACTTCGCTTATTGCATGAGAATAAAAGACTGGCAAAAAATGCCCTGGTCTATATAGAATCAGAACGTGAGCTTGATGATTTAAAATTACCGCCAGAGTGGCATTACCTGAAACAGAAAAAGGCCGGACAGATAAAATATTATCTGGCTACTAATAATTTGGAATAAACACATCCTATGGCAATTGCATTTTACCCTGGTACATTCGACCCGCCCACTATGGGACACATCGACCTGATTCGCCGCGCCGGGAAGTTATTTGATGAGGTAATTGTCGGTGTAGCTGAAAATCGTGAGAAGTCACCGCTATTTTCTCTTCAGGAAAGGGTGCTTATGATTGATGAGGTAATGAAAGAATCAGAAAATGTTCGGGTAATAGGGTTTAACAATTTGTTGATTGACTGCGTCAGAGAGCAAGGTGCCGATACTATTCTTCGTGGCTTACGGGCCGTATCAGATTTTGAATACGAGTTTCAACTGGCAGCAATGAACCGGCATCTTGACCCGGGTATTGAAACAACATTCTTAACGCCATCGGAAAAGTATGCTTTTTTGTCGTCAACACTAATTAAGGAAGTGGCTTCACTTGCAGGTGATGTCAGTGACTTTGTTCCCCCGCAGGTGCTAACGGCATTGAATAGAGTATATGGCTCAAAGTGATAACCTTTCTATTCTTGCTATAAATCAATTTTTTATGACTGCTTTAAGGCTAAAATGTTAAAATTAGCCATATAAATCCACCTGTACTACTGAAATAGACAGATTTTACAAACTTTCAAATATTTTTGAGTAACAAATAATGTCATTATTAATAACCGATGAATGTATCAACTGTGATGTTTGTGAGCCTGAGTGTCCAAATGAAGCGATAACTCAGGGTGAAGAAATATATGAGATAGACCCGGATAAATGTACCGAGTGCGTAGGACATTATGATACACCTCAATGTGTAGAAGTCTGCCCTGTGGATTGCATACCAAAGGACCCGGACCATGTTGAGAATGAAGACCAGTTAATGGATAAATACAAATTACTACACGAAGCCTGATTCAACTTCTGCTATGACCCTCAGACCCGCACTTTTCCTTTTTTGCGGGTTTATTTATTTTTTTTCCTCACCGGTTTTCTCCGACCCGCCAGAGCTAAAACAGACTGCTGTCGCTTCAGCACATCCTATGGCCACGTCTGCCGGCCTTGAAATCCTTCAGCAAGGCGGTAATGCCTTTGATGCAGCTATTGCAGTGACGGCTACCCTGGCGGTAGTTGAGCCGATGGGGTCTGGCCTGGGCGGTGGTGGTTTCTGGCTATTGCACCGTGCCAGCGATGGTTATCAGGTCATGCTGGATGGCCGTGAGAAGGCACCTGCAGCCGCAACCAGGGATATGTATCTCGGCAAAAGCGGTCATGTCATTGATGGTTTGTCATTGAATGGAGCCTTGGCCTCGGCCATTCCGGGTGTGCCTGCTGCACTGGTTCATCTGGCATCACACTACGGGAAATTACCTCTGCGTGAATCTTTGCAGCCAGCTATACGTGCAGCCGAAAAAGGTTTTGCTGTTTATCCTCGATATCAGAAGTTGCTTAAGTTTCGCCAGCCGCATTTGAACCCGGCAGCAAAAAATATTTTTCTGACCGATAAGAATGAAGTACCAGTAGTTGGCACTAAAATAATACAAAAAGACTTAGCCGCCAGTCTGCGCAGACTGGCGATTGGCCAGCGAGACGGTTTCTACAAAGGTGAAACCGCAGAGAAATTACTCACGGCCGTGAGCAAGGCGGGTGGTATCTGGACTCAGGAAGATCTGGATAATTATCAGGTAGTCGAAAGGGCGCCTGTAGTGGGTAATTATCGGGGCGCACGGATTGTTTCTGCTGCACTGCCATCATCTGGCGGTATAGTGCTGGTGGAAATATTGAATATTCTTTCTGGTTTTGACCTCGATGCGCTTTCTGAGGTTGAACGAAAGCAGAAAATTATAGAAGCGATGAGACTGGCCTATAAGGATCGTGCTGAGTTTCTTGGCGATAGTGATTTTATCCAGGTCGATCAGAAGCATCTTGTTTCAATGGCACATGCAGATAAATTACGATCAGGTATTACTGATAAGGCTACTCCTTCTGATTTTTTATCAGAGTCGCCACTGAAAGAAGGGCAGGATACCAGTCACTTCTCTATCATAGATGACGATGGCAATAGAGTCTCGGCAACACTAAGCATAAATTACCCGTTTGGTTCGGCAATGGTCGCCGATGGCACTGGTATAGTGTTAAATGATGAGATGGATGACTTTTCTGCCAGTCCCGGTGTCGAAAATGGTTATGGTTTAATTGGTTCCAGTGCTAATGCCATCGAAGCAGGCAAACGTCCTTTATCCAGCATGTCGCCGAGTTTTATTGAAAAGGATGGCGATGTACTGGTACTGGGTACTCCGGGTGGTAGCCGCATTATCACCATGGTGCTTATTGCCGCACTTGATTTTCTGCATGGCAGGGGCGAACTTGAAGACTGGCTGGCACGTGGCCGTTTCCACCATCAATACATTCCTGATGTTGTACAGTTCGAGCCCGGTGCACTGAGTGAGTCAGAACAATCAGAACTGTCAGAGCTTGGTTATGAGTTAAAAGAACGTCAGAGCAGCTACGGTAATATGCACGCCGTATTGTTTAAGGCTAAAAGTAGGGATTTAAATGCTGCCAGCGATCCCCGCTGGTTGGGTAGCGCAGAAGTCAGGGAAAAAGCAGCAGGAGAGTAAGGCGTTTTATGTGTTACGGATTACGTGTTACGTAAAATCAACTACGTAAACCGTAAACCGGTTTTTTAAGCCCTTGCCTTGGCTTCGTCCTCAGGTTCATCCCGGGCAAGTATTTTTTTCATCTTGCGGTTGATGTGGCTTATCTTACTGCCCTGTTCGATAATTCCGTCGCGAACATACTTCAGCTCAGCAAGGCGATCATCAAGGGTGTCACTCGCTTTGTGAATACGTTTGATACTTTCAAGGCGACGACGCAGCTGGATCTGGTGTTCTCTGATCTGGGCTTCCATCGGTGACATAATTGTCTTTAGCCAGTTATCGGCATCTTTGTTGGCTTTCTGAAAAATCTGTCTGATTCTTGATGAGACTGAGTCAAAGAAACGGTCAGTGATAACGCCCTGGTCTAACATCACCAGTGAGGTGGTTTTTACAAAACGTTCACTGCTCTGCTCCAGGCGCTTGATTTCCCGCAGATACTTTCTTGTTGAGTAACCACCTGGTCTGATATTTACCAGACCGTGCTCTTCCTGAAATTTCGAGTAGACACCCTGCAT
>DAOVWW010000032.1 GCA_030636465.1 Gammaproteobacteria bacterium | reverse complement strand
CGTAATCACAATCATGATGACAATCCGGACGATGGCAGTAACTGGGAATTATTGTGTGTTTATTGTCATGATAATGAGCATTCTCGTTTGATTGATAATGAATATGGCGAGATTGCCACAGATAAGAAAGATGAGAAGGGCGCGACAAACAATCCTTTCGCCGGTCTTGGCGATCTTTTGAAAAAATAGTGTTCGAATATTGAACACACTACCGCGCAAATTTCTTCAGGATGGTTATTGACACGCCGTTCACCTGCCAATATGCTTTCTGTATATGCCATGATTAAGGTGAGTTAATGTGTGCACGGCCTTAATTAGTCAAAATAATAAAAATTCACGTATTACTAGTGATTCGAGTAAAGGAGATGGCTTTTGGTTGAAGATGAAAAGCGTACTGGTGAGAAACCCCCGGTCCCCGATGACCTGATTAGCTTCATGAATGAAGATCAGTTAATGGCTTACCATTCACTGGAACGCTTCGGCTGGTATATCAAGTTCATTCGACGGCCTCTATTTCAACGTCCTATTTGTGTCATGTCTAACCCTGAGGGTACGGTAGTGGGAGTACTGGAGGATGATGGCACCATGAATGAAAACCCGGATATCGTTATACGGGATTAAGTTGAATTGGGTTAGATGTGCTGCACCTAAGTTAATTTGAATATACCCCACAAAAAAACGTACACTATTTCTGTTCTGGAAATAAACGATGTTATTACAATAAAAATTTCATTATAAAGAGGGAAATATGAGTTCAGATAAAACACCAGAGAACAGCAAGAAACAAGATCTAACCCGCAGCAAGCAATCACGCCGTAAAATGCTTAAGTCCATGGCAGCGGGTAGTGGAGCTGTCATTGCAGGGAAATCTGTACCTGATCAATGGGCAAAACCGATGGTGGACTCAGTGTTGCTGCCAGTGCATGCGCAGACGTCGGGGCCAACCTCCTGCACTGTTGGTGGGGACATACAGGTAGTGTTTGATAGTTCTACTGATGCATTTGCGGACCAAACTGATGACGGCGCTATAAATCCACCATTTGCACTACCCGGAGACTATACTGTTAATACTATTTCTAGCGATTCTGCAATTTCTTTTATACCTCAAATTAATGTGACACCTGGTGTGACAGATAATTTTACATTGAATTCTATTGTCTCTGCAGATGTGGCCAACGTATCAGATCTTACACAGGCTTCAGTCGCACCTGATCCGGTGAATGGTGCAATTCCTTTCAATACGATTGAAGTAGATGCCGCTTTTTTTAACATCACTATGACACTAACACCGGATAACAGTGCATTTTGTGGCGGTCCTCAAGTAATTGATATCTTGTTCAATGACTAATTAGTCCAGTAGATATCTCATTCACAAGTGCTAAACAAGCTGGCATTTGTTAGCTTGTTATAAGTATTGAACAGGATTTTCATTTCAGCTCAAGTATTCCATTTTCAAACAGGAATAGCAGCAGCATTTTGATGTCATCCCACGAGGCATCAGGATTTACTTCTTGTAAATTCTTGCCAGTAATAAACACGCCTTTTTCAGGGTTTACCAGAATTTCAATGATTTCTTTACCCACCTTAGTCATGTTCAATATATGGCCGCGGACAATGAGTTGTCCACTGTTAGATACCTCATCGAAACGCGTCAGTATTTTCTGATCCACCGACATCCTGAATTGTGTCTCTGGGCTTATATTATCCTTCATCAGGGCAAGATCAGGAAGCTGGAAGTTCCTCGGTACCGGGTTTTTAATCATGCTGAAATGCAGGAAGCTTTCAATCAGATTATCATCATCTAGAATTTGCTTGATGTGATTTCGAAAGCTATCGACATGTTCCAAAAATGCTTTGCTGGATCTATTGCCTCCCAATAAATCAAGCTGAGTGACAGGGAAATCTTTACGCAGGAATTCATCGTTATTGCGCAGTTGTTCGGCCATCCACAACAAAAAATCAATACCGCAGCGCTGGTTATTACTCACTGTCAGGTGGATGCTAGGCTCACTTGCCAGTGCATAGTGCCAGTGTCCGCGGGGAATATATAATACGTCGCCAACTCCCATATCACATTCAAGATATGGATCGCTTTCAGGAGGCTCACCTTTCGGGATATTATCTATATCAAGGGGGTATTTTCGGGTAGGTTCGAAGACCTTCCATGCCTTTTTGCCGGATGTCTGAATGATGAAAACATCATGACCATCATAATGATTGTCGAAGCCCTGTTTGCTGGGGTATGAGGCATAACAGTTGATGTTTATGCCTGCATTCATATCATTACCCAGGCTGGTAGCAAAACGTGAAACGACAGGATCTATCTGTTGTACAGAATTGATGACCAGTGTTGCACCTTTTACCATCCATTCGGCCAGGTTAGCCAGCTGACGGCTATCAAGGGGTTGTTTCTCGAATATCAGCCGGATTGATTCACGGCTAGGTCGACTAAAATTAATCTGGTCATTGATCTGTTCCCAGTCAAACAGATCGGGAAATTTTCCTTCTTTACCAGGAATATAAAGGGCTTTTTCACCCTGGTAGTTATCCACAAAATCATCGACTGAAATGGGATGAAGAATATGCTCTAGTCCAAACACAAAAACTCCTTATACGAATAATTATTGTTCATTTGTTAAACTGCTAATCTCATCAGCATAACCAAACAACTCAATATCTTTCTTATACCTTCTGGCTGCAAGCTTTGCCAGTTCCGGTGTGTAGGCCTCTCGGTAATCGACATGTGAAGATCTGTTCTGGTGCGGTAATTCGGGCAGGCCGAACTTCTCTCGTAGAAAGCCCCAGTCCTGTTGCAACTGTTCAAAATGACCGACAAAGTCCACCATCAGTTTTCCACGGTGATATAAAAAAGTGTGCTGTGAGCGGAAATGAATATCAGAAATACGATCAGGTATGTTTGCGACGGCTTCAACAAATTCAGGAAAGCTCATATCCTTGTGGAATGTTTTGCCATAACGCCAGAGCAGGGGGTGCATGCCCAGTTGCTTCTCATAATAGACGATTTTTTGTGCGTAACACGATAGCAGGCGATCAAGGGGGTTGCGGACAAATCCAAAACGGTAATAATCATTATCTCTTAACAGGGCTAGCGGTGTGAAATGCCAGGGGGCATGATGTATGTCACCGCGATATTGCATACCTATATGGCTGGCAATGGCAATTTTCATTGAGCGGTTAGCGACTTTAGGCGTTGGTACAAAACCCAGTTTTAGCTCAGGTACGACGATAGTCTTCGGGTATTCAAACAGGTAGCTGTAGCGAATGAATGGCAGACGGGTGAGGAGTGTCGAACTCTTTACCCGCTGTTTCGTCGCATCAATCGTACGTGACATGGTTCGCCAGAATATTCCGGTCATTAAAAATCTCTTCTAAATAGCAATTAGCTGTGATGGATACGCTGTGTTTGTCAAAGGATACTTACGCCAAAGTGTTCCAGCATCCTGATCAGACGAATCAGTGGTAAACCGATGAGTGTATTAGGGTCTTCACCATCAAAGCGTTCCAGCAGCGCAATGCCTAGCCCTTCGGATTTGACACTGCCAGCACAGTGATAAGGCTGTTCTTTGTGCAGATAGTTTTCCAGCTGATCTTCAGTTAGCTTGCGAAAGACGACATGAAAGGGGATAACTTCAGTTAGTGACTCTCCGGTGTCAGCGTTTACCACAGACAAGCCGGTATATAAGACAATTTCCTTACCATTAGCTTCCCTTAACTGTTGCATAGCCTTGTCATGTGTAAGTGGCTTGCCAACAATTTTGCCATTATGAACGGCCACCTGGTCCGATCCTATCACCAGGCTGCTAGGGTTTTTAGCGGCAACAGTACGGGCTTTTTCAATAGAAAGGCGCTCTACCAGCTGCTGGGGTGTTTCGTTCTGCAGCGGTGTTTCATCAATATCCGGGGCTTCAACACGAAAAGGGATTTTTAGTCGCTCGAGTAATTCCCGTCGATAAATTGAAGTGGATCCTAGGATTAGTTCAGGCTGGGTGCTCATTGTTCGTCTCTTGTGTGTGCGGTGTGATCATTAATAACTACGCTTTAGTTGTCAACAGCTGATATGGCTAAACGATCTAAACGCCGGTAATGCCATTTCAGCAAATAATATCGTCGCTAGCAGTATAATCACGATGTTCAAAAATGTAGTATGTGTGGTCATTCCTGCATTATCGCTAATGCCTGATGGATACACCAACAAAAACAAAGGAATACCTGAATAACTTACTGATTTTCATTTCATTCTTTTGATTTTTTAACACTATATTTCGTACACATAGACTTTGACAAAAACACTTATAATCCGTATGATCGCGCGGTTTAGTTTATTAAATTGATTTGTACGCATTTATCCATCTTTCATGTTGCAAGATGGGGGCGACAAAGCACAAAAAGGGTTAATGAAATGGCAGTTCAAAAAAGTCGCAAAACACCTTCAAAACGCGGCATGCGTCGCTCACATGATAGCCTGAGCAATCCGGCTCTGACCACTGATCCTGTCACAGGTGAAACACACCGTCGCCATCATATTACGGCTGATGGTTTTTACAAAGGCCGTAAGATGGTCAACACCGAGTCAGAATAAACGTCTCTATTAAGAAAATCTGGCTAATAGCAGCTTAAGAAAATACTATTGTGGCAATCAGTATAGCCATAGATGCTCATGGTGGTGACCATGGTGTTTCGGTCACCGTACCTGCCGCTATATCTGCTCTCGCCAGCAATCCGGACCTGTCTATCATTCTGGTAGGACAGGAGGACGTACTAAAAGCTGAACTGAGTACGAATAATACAAGCCTGTCTGACAGGTTAATTATCCGCCATGCCTCACAGACTGTCGGTATGGATGAATCTCCGGCTTTGGCCTTGCGCGGGAAAAAAGATTCCTCCATGCGCGTGGCAATTAACCTGGTCAAAGATGCCAGCGCTAGCGCTTGTGTCAGTGCCGGTAATACCGGTGCCTTGATGGCCACAGCCCGTTTTGTCCTTAAAACCTTACCGGGTATTAAGCGTCCTGCAATCGTATCAGCAATACCGACTATGCATGGTTATGTCCACTTTCTGGACCTGGGTGCCAACGTTGATAGTACAGCTGAAGTCCTGCAGCAGTTCGGCATTATGGGCTCTATCCTGGTTCAATCGCTTGGTAAAAATGAGAACCCGAAAGTTGGTCTGCTGAACATAGGGCATGAAGATGTTAAAGGCAATGAAACAGTAAAAGCTGCTGGTGAACTGCTGAAAAATAGCCCAATAAATTATATCGGTTTTGTGGAAGGTGATGATATCTTCACTACTGACATTGACGTCATTGCCTGTGATGGATTTGTCGGCAATGTTTCCCTCAAAACCATGGAAGGTCTGGCACAGATGATTTCTTCCACCATGAAGGAAGAATTTAACCGGAACATACTGACTAAATTGGCAGGATTACTGGCAATGCCCGTAATTAAGGCATTACGCAGCCGACTTGATAATCGGCGCTATAATGGCGCTACATTACTGGGCCTGAGAGGCATAGTGATCAAAAGTCATGGCAGTGCTGATGTGTATGCCTATACCCAGGCTATAAAAGAGGCCTACGTGGAAGTGCAGCACCAGGTAACGGATAAGATTCAGACGGTTTTAGCAAATACCGATTTTAGTACTCAGCCAGAATGAGAAAATATTGTGAGTGACACAGGAAAGATATACTCCAGAATTATTGGTACTGGTGGTTATTTACCGGAAAAAACACTGACCAACGCTGATCTCGAACACATGGTTGAGACCAGTGATGAGTGGATAGTTTCCCGTACCGGCATACGTGAACGCCATATTGCTGCAGAAGGTGAGACTACCTGTGATTTATCTGAAAAAGCTGCTCGCCTCGCGATGGAAAGTGCAGGCATTCATCATTCTGATATTGACCTGATCATCGTCGCCACAACAACTCCAGACCTGATTTTCCCTTCCACAGCCAGTTTGCTGCAGGAGCGTCTGGGCATACACGGTTGCCCTGCATTTGATGTGCAGGCAGTTTGTACCGGCTTTATTTATGCATTAACCGTAGCGGACAACTTTATTCGCAGTGGCAGCTCAAAGTGCGCACTGGTGGTCGGGGCAGAAACCCTTTCTCGTATCGTCGACTGGACCGATCGGGGAACCTGTATCCTGTTTGGAGATGGGGCAGGGGCGGTGATAGTTAAAGCATCAGATGAACCCGGGATTATCTCTAGCCATATTCACTCTGATGGGCAGTTCAAAAATCTACTGCAAGTCCCTACAGGTGTATCCAAAAATTACCAGGATGTCATGGAAGGCAACGCCTACATTGAGATGAAAGGCAATGAAGTCTTTAAAATGGCTGTCAATACCCTGGGCAGAATCGTCGACGAGACATTGGCGCATAATAATCTTGAAAAGTCAGACATCGACTGGCTGGTACCGCATCAGGCAAATATTCGAATAATCAATGCCACAGCTAAAAAGTTGGGTATGTCACTTGATAATGTAGTCGTAACAGTTGATCGGCATGGCAATACCTCTGCTGCATCAGTACCGCTGGCGTTCGATGAAGCTGTGCGCGATGGCCGCATAAAAAAAGGCGAAACAGTTTTGCTGGAAGCATTTGGTGGTGGATTCACCTGGGGTTCAGTGCTGTTGAAGATGTGACGAACAAAGTTCCAAGTTCCAAGTTTCAAGTTCCAAGATAAAAAGGAATAAAAAATTATGAGTACAGCATTTATATTCCCGGGGCAGGGTTCACAGTCTATCGGCATGATGGATACGCTAGCCGAATCTAATCCAGTTATTCAGGAAACATTTTCCGAAGCATCCGACATACTCGGTTATGACCTGTGGTCTGTTGTTGCTGAAGGCCCCGCTGAAAAATTAAACTCTACTGAAATCACCCAGCCAGCAATGTTGACGGCCGGTGTCGCCACCTGGCGTGCATGGCTAGCTACCGGCGGAACCAAACCATCGATGGTGGCTGGGCATAGCCTTGGTGAATACACTGCACTGGTTTGTGCTGGTGCGATGAATTTCAGCGATGCAGTCACACTGGTAGCTGATCGCGCCAGCTTCATGCAGGCAGCTGTACCCGTTGGTGAAGGCGCTATGGCAGCCATTCTTGGACTTGATGATGAGAGTGTCAGGACACTTTGTCAGGATAACGCCGCAGGAGAAGTGCTGGAAGCCGTAAATTATAATGCTCCGGGCCAGGTCGTGGTCGCTGGCAGTGCTTCGGCTGTGAATCGCCTGGCGGAAAATGCCAAAGCTGCCGGTGCCAAACGGGCTCTAATTCTACCTGTAAGTGTCCCCTCTCATTGCGCACTGATGAAACCCGCTTCTGAAAAGATGGCTGAACGTTTAAAAAATGTTGCAATTAGTGCCTGCGAAATACCCGTAATTCACAATGTGAATGTGAAAGTAGCCGTGAATGAGAATGAAATCCGTGATCTTCTGGCGCGACAGATTTCCGAACCTGTACGCTGGGTAGAAACTGTAAATAGCATGGCGCAACAAGATGTAAATAAGCTGCTGGAATGTGGCCCGGGTAAAGTGCTTTGTGGGTTAACGAAAAGAATTAATCGAGATATAGGCTGTATCCCATTGATAAATAATGATTCAATTGCGACAGCACTGGAGGCATGAATATGAAGCTTGAAGGAAAAATTGCACTGGTAACCGGTGCTAGCCGTGGTATCGGTGCTGCAATAGCCGATATGCTGGCGGCAAATGGCGCTTATGTTATTGGTACAGCAACAACGCATGCCGGAGCCCTGGCTATTGAAGATCGTTTCAACAATGCTGGATATAAAGGTGTTGGCCGTGAGTTGAATGTCACTTCCCAGGATTCTATCGATGCCATCATTAAGGCATGTGCTGAACTAAAAGGTGCTCCGACCATTCTAGTCAATAATGCAGGCATTACACGCGATAACCTGTTAATGCGCATGAAAGAAGATGACTGGCAGGCAATTATGGATACCAATTTATCTTCAGTGTATCGCATGAGTAAGGCGGTCTTGCGTGGCATGATGAAAGCAAAGCAGGGCAGGATAATAAGCGTCACCTCGGTTGTTGGCGCGACCGGCAACCCCGGGCAGGTCAACTATTCAGCGGCAAAAGCCGGGGTAGCTGGATTCAGCCGGGCAATGGCGCGTGAAGTTGCTTCCAGGAATATCACTGTAAATACCGTCGCTCCAGGCTTTATAGATACGGATATGACTCGGGCACTGCCTGAAGAGCAGCGCGAGACGCTGATTAAGGGAATTCCGCTCTCACGTCTTGGTACAGCTGAAGATATTGCGGCTGCAGTACTATTTTTAGCCTCTGATGACGCATCCTACATCACGGGCACTGAAATTCATGTGAACGGTGGCATGTATATGGGGTAGAATATCACCCCAGCAGAGTCACTCGGTTGGACTGCCAATTTTAAATATGGTATCAATAGCATACCAAAGGTTTATGTTTTAACAACGTATCATATTATTGTTTTATTACGGTTTAAATAATGAGGAAAATAATCAAATGAGTAGTGTTGAAGACCGCGTCAAGAAAATTGTAGCTGAACAGCTAAGCACCAGTGAAGATCAGATTACCAGTACATCTTCCTTTGTCGATGATCTGGGCGCAGATTCACTCGATACTGTTGAACTTGTAATGGCACTGGAAGAAGAATTCGACCTCGAAATCCCAGATGATAAAGCCGAGCAGATTACTACTGTACAGCAGGCTGTCGATCACATTAATGCCGCTACCAGCTAGCACAAAAGCATAGAAAAAAGCCGCTACTCCTTTTGGGAGCAGCGGCTTTTTTTATAAACTAACAAAGACATACAGGTTTGGAAATTGAGTAAACGTCGAGTTGTCATCACAGGTATTGGAATAAATTCACCAGTAGGTATTGGTCTCGATGCCAACTGGCAAAATATTACTGCAGGTAAAAGTGGTATCAGCAGCATAGAGAGTTTTGATACTACCGGCATGCCAGCATCGATTGCCGGACAAATTCATGAGTTTGATCCTGAAAACTGGATGGACAGAAAATCCTGCAGAAAAATGGATCGATTCATTCAGTTAGGCATGGCAGCAGGACTTGATGCCCTGGCTGACTCCGGACTGGAGATTACTGAGAACAATGCGCATCGTGTTGGTGTCCATGTCGGTGCCGGTATCGGTGGACTGACTACGATTGAAAAGCAGGCAAAAACATTATTTGATCGCGGGCCGCGCCGCATATCACCATTTTACATCCCCAGTAGTATTATCAATATGATCTCTGGCAACCTGTCTATCTCCATAGGTGCGCAGGGCCCAAATCTTGCTATTGTTACCGCCTGTGCGACTGGCACTCACTCTATTGGTGATGCTGGAAGGTTAATAGAATACGGTGACGCTGATGTAATGTTTGCCGGTGGAGCAGAAAGCTCAATTACTCCTACCGCCATGGCAGGATTTGGCAACGCACGCACACTAAGTACCCGCAACGATGACCCGCAGGCGGCTTCACGGCCCTGGGATAGTGGACGTGATGGTTTTGTCATGGGCGAAGGTGCCGCAGTGCTGGTGCTTGAAGAACTAGAACATGCACAAAAACGCGGGGCAACAATCTATGCGGAACTGGCAGGTTTTGGTCTAAGTGGCGATGCCTATCACATGACCAGTCCTGTTCCTGATGGCGATGGTGCGGCTAGAT
>DAOVWW010000108.1 GCA_030636465.1 Gammaproteobacteria bacterium | reverse complement strand
GCTTACCAATGGCGCCTGAGCAGGCTACGTGAAAAAGAGATCAGGGGCCTGTTTGGTCATTATGTTTCAAAAAATGTTGTTAATGCCATACTTTCAGACAATATCCCTGTACAGCTTGAAGGTCACCGCACCGAAGTAACCATATTGTTTTCTGATATCCGTGGCTTCACATCAATTTCCGAATCGCTGTCACCTGGTGAACTTGGGCAGTTGTTAAACCAGTACTTCGATGAAATGATTGCAGCGGTTTTCCAGTACGATGGCACACTGGATAAACTTATGGGTGATGCCGTTATGGCTTTCTTCGGCTCGCCACTTGAAGTAACTGACCACCAGCATCAGGCCTGTCAGTGCGCTATCGAAATGATTCAACGCCTGCAAAAATTAAACCTGTCCGGCAAATTGCCAGCAGGCATTACCATTGAAATAGGTATTGGCTTGCACACAGGTGAAGCGATAGTAGGCAACCTGGGTTCCAGTGAATTTGCTGATTACACAGTCATTGGCGATACGGTAAACCTGGCTTCACGCATCGAAGTTCTGAATAAACGTTACGCCACAACAATTATCATTTCAGAGGATACTTTTAAGTACGTTAATGATGATTATCTCTGTCGTGAACTTGATACAGTGCGGGTTAAAGGTAAAGTAGAACCAAAGCGTATTTACGAAATGATGCTGGAAAAATCCTCAGCCAATAAACATCTCGCAGAGGCCTACGAACAGGCTCTTAAACTCTACCGTGATAAACAATGGGGTGCTGCCATAGCTTTCCTGAAAGAATCTTCGATAGACCTTGATAAGGATGGACCGGCACAGCAACTAATAAAGAAATGTAGCGATTTACTTGCACGCCCCAAAGATGAAGAGTGGAGCGAAATAACATCTCTGGATGAGAAATAAATAGTTGATATGAACTCAATCAGGATCAACATGTCTATCTTCAAAATACCAGAAGATGCAGCAACAAATATTTCAAGGATAATATAAAGGAAAAAGGATATGTCTGAAAATTACAAGATTATGATTAGCGGCGCTAGTAGCAGCGGCAATCATGAAGTCACTTCACCCTATGATGGCAGCCTTATCGGCTCGGTAGAGATCGCTGATGCCAGTGCCATTGAACTGGCCCTAGATACAGCAGATAAGCTCTACCGTGATCACGATCAATGGCTTACTGGAGAAAAGCGAATCGCTGTACTCGAGAAAACTGCGGAGATTATGCAGCAGCGCTTTGAATACCTTGCGATTGAAGCCGCGAGAGAAGGAGGCAAACCACTAATTGACTCCCGCATAGAAGTTACTCGTGCCATAGATGGTGTACGAAATTGTGCGGAGCTAATTCGTCATGAAAGCGGTCAGGAAATTGCTATGGGTGTTAACCCTGCATCCAGCGGTAGACTTGCCTTCACACACAGAGAAGCAATTGGTGTGGTGGTCGCGATCAGCGCTTTTAATCACCCGCTGAATCTAATCGTCCACCAGGTAGGCCCCGCTATTGCTGCCGGCTGCCCGGTGATCATCAAGCCTGCCGGTGATACCCCCTTATCATGTATGCGCTTTATCTCCATCTTGCGTGAAGCGGGACTCCCGGAAGAATGGGCACAGGCCTGCGTCGTGGACAGTAATGCAACCGCCGAAAAACTCGCCAGTGACCCCCGCGTAGCCTTCTTCAGTTTCATCGGCAGTGGCCGTGTTGGCTGGATGCTACGTTCAAAACTGGCCCCGGGAGCCAGATGTGCACTGGAACACGGTGGCGTTGCACCTGTCATCGTCGCAGGTGACGCTGACCTTGATGATGCCCTGCCTCTTATTGCCAAAGCAGGTTTCTACCATGCTGGTCAGGTCTGTGTATCCGTACAACGTGTCTATGTCCCAGCAGATCAGGCAGCATCGATTGCCGGTAGAATTGCAGAGATGGGCAATGCCATGACCGTTGGCGACCCGACATTAGACAGTACCAATATCGGTCCCTTAATTCGTCCTGCTGAGGTAGAACGTGTTAATGCATGGGTCAATGATGCGGTAAAAGATGGTGCACAGCTGATTTCTGGCGGCAAACCAATATCAGATACCTGCTACCCCGCTACGGTCCTGCTGGATCCTCCTGACAGCTCCACCATCAGCCAGAACGAGATATTTGGCCCGGTAATCTGCGTTTACTCCTGTGACGATCTGGATGAGGCTATGCGGCGAGCCAATGCGTTACCCTATTCTTTCCAGGCGGCTGTATTTACAAAAAACCTGGATACCGCGATGTGGGCGTATAAAAGACTCGATGCCGCGGCTGTCATGGTCAATGACCACACAGCATTCAGAGTAGACTGGATGCCCTTTGCCGGGAGACGGGTTTCAGGTTATGGAACTGGGGGTATTCCTTACACCTACAGGGATATGACAGTAGAAAAAATGCTGGTGATACGGTCAAAAGAAATTTGAAGCTATTAGGTATTAGGTATTAGGTATTAGGTATTATCAAAATAGTTACTGGTTTTTATTCACCTTTCACCTTTCCTCTTGAAACTTGGAACTTGGAACTTGGAACTTGGAACTTGGAACTTGGAACGTGGAACTTGGAACTTCTTTCAAGCAATAATATCCAGTGGCAATGAATTCTGCTCTACATGATGCTTAAGTATCTCAATAACTTTATCTACCGGCACTGGTTTACTGACAAGATAACCCTGCATTAAATTGCAGTCATTTTTCTGCAGGAATTCTAGTTGTTCAATTGTTTCTACGCCTTCTGCTACGACTTCCATGCCAAATGAATGTCCCATCTGAATAATGGCTCTAACCAGGCTGGCATCACCTTCATCATCATTAACATCCTGTACGTAACTCTTGTCGATTTTCACCTGATCAAACTGAAATGAGCGCAGATGATCCAGTGAAGATTCGCCTGTGCCAAAATCATCAATAGCAACCTGCACGCCAAGAGTTCTTAAGGCTTGCAAGGTTTCATTGGCATCTTCAAAGTATTCAGCCAAAGCGTCTTCGGTTAGTTCAACGACAAGCTTCTCTGGATCTGACTTTTTATCCATAAGATGTCTTAGCAGTTTGCTGGAAAACTCATCATCCTGCAGCATCCTTGCAGTTAAATTAATAGCCAACTTTAATTCGGATGCCCCTAATTCAGAAAAATGCCGGTACATAATGACAATTTCCTGCAGTAGCCAAAGTGTTACACTTTTTATAAGCCCTGTTTCATCAAGCATCTCAATAAATTCGGCAGGAGCCAGAATCCCACGAACAGGATGGTTCCACCTCAATAGGCATTCAAATCCAATCAGCTGCTGATCATCAATACTCACTACCGGCTGATAATAAATCTCAAACTGCTTTTCAAGTACGGCAAGATGAAGTTCATTCTCAAGAGCCAGCTTATCCCTTACCAGCCGCGTCATATTTTCCGTGAAGAACCAGTAACGATTTCTACCCTGAGATTTTGCTTCATACATGGCCGTATCGGCTGCTTTTAACAAGTCACTTACGTTATCGGCATCTACTGGACTCATTGCAATACCAATAGAGGTTGTTACCCGCAATGTATTATTTTTTATCCGGAAAGGAGAGTTAAAAACCTGCAGTATTTTCTCACCCAGAAAAACCACATGACTTTTATCATTGATGCCCTCGGCAATAATGGCAAATTCATCACCACCAAACCGCGCAAGCATGCAATCAGGTAGAGTACTTTCGAGACGATTAGCAACTTTACGAAGTAATTCATCCCCTACGCCATGTCCGAGCGTATCATTAATTTTCTTAAACCGGTCCAGGTCAAGAAAAAACAAGGCTGCAAACTCTTCATTCTCATTACTGGCAGTGATTACTTTTGCAAGGTGCTTGTAAAAAAGAGAACGATTAGGTAAATGCGTTAAGTCATCGTGGTGAGCAATATAATCCAGCCTTTGTTCACGCTCCTGAACCTGTGAACGCATGCTGTGAAACGCATCAGCAAGCTCACGTGTTTCTCGTAATGAAGTGATAGATTCCAGGCTTACAAAATCACCAGATGCCTCTTGTCGTAATGCGCGAGCAGTTTCTTTTATAGGTTGCAAGACCAAACGGATAAAAGAAAAATAACTAAGCCATAAAAGAAAAATAACGGCTACGGTAATGGCGACAATAGTCAATGTGAGTCTGCGACTAATCGTTGATAATTCAGTAATATCGGTTGCAGACTGTATATTAAGTTCCACCTGCAATGAATCTATGCGCTGCTGAAACCTCTCGAGGACAGGATAAATACTAAATTTAAGAATGCTAATATCTTTACGCCAGTCATTTTCTAATAATTTTATAGAAAGTGAATTTAAGGCATGCAACCACTTTTCATAAGAGCTTTGCAAATCATGCACTGACTCCTCACCAAAAAGCCCAAGACGATCCTGTTTAGCAAAAGTACTGAGTTCATATAAATTGTTTTGTAATCGCAACGAATACTGGGTGAGGTTTTCATAGCGCCCTTCCATGCCTTTTTCTGTATCAACTGAAAAAACGCCAAACCTGTTTGCGACCAGTAATCTAAGTTCTGCTGTCATGCGAACCCAGATCAGGCGGGTTTCCTGAATTTTATTATAGACTTCCTGCTCATCAGCATTGTTAACATCCGAAAATGACTGCGCCAACTCTTGTAGCATAGTCAAGGAGTTTAGGAATTCAGGCAGAAGTTTATTCTGTAACTCATCTGTAGCAGGGAACCACAGCATTTCATCTAGTCTGGTTGATACTAATTTGTCTGAACGAGTCCGTAGTTCATCCAGATCACGCTTTAGCTCATTGACTATAAGATACTTGTCAGACGCCTGTACGCTAGTTTCGTTCTGTAAATCCCGAATTCCAGAGTAGAGTTTCTGAAGTACTCTGGGGATCCTCTCAATTTTTGTTTTATCTGGTTCAATCACAATATTTTGCAAAAGATCCAGGAGGGAATTCCTGCCTTTACCCATATTTGTCAGGATAGTAGACACTCTGTTGCGCTGAGTGATTCTCTCAAAATTTGAGTCACTCGCTTTTTCTACCTGTATATAACCAATCCAGGCAACCGAAGCCAATGCCAATGAGAGACTTATGCCCAGTAACAGGTACCTGCTGCGGTAGGAGTTGAGGAAAGGTGCTAATTTATTAAGCTGCATGACCCCACCGGTAAGAAAGGGGCAATTGCTGTAAAAAAAAATAGACTTTTTGAAAATTCATTCTACTAATACTGCTCATTTAGAACACGTTTTATTATTTTCCGGTGGGGATCATAATCGGAGTCACTGACTTTTCGTAAGCCTGTCAAACCAGCAGCCTCAAGTCTCTTTTTTCCCTGTCTGGATTCATTCAGCATAATTAAAGCACTTATGATTTTTTCTCTGCTTTTTATATCCATGTCACCACGCACAGCCCAGGGCAAATGTGCCAATGATTCAGACCTGGCAAGAATTCTTAATTTGTTCACATCAATTTTCTTTTGTATTGCAGGCACACTGGTAACGATATCACCTACGCCTGCTGCATCAGCCTGCTTATAATAAACACTCAATATGGATTTCAGCGTATGTAAGGTAGTCATTCCTATGTAGGCATCATCTGGTATGCCTCCCTGCATTAATATGTCTCGAGTCATAATCGATGACACCATTGCATGATCGCCACCGCCAAATACAATCAGCTTTCCCTTAAGATCACTAAGTGACTCAATTTTGCTATCTTTTAATACCCACAAAGCGGCTGCAATTGTGGCCTTGCCAAACTCTTCATTTTTGAGTATTACCTGCCACCCGAGTTCAGCATGCGCCCGTACATAGTGATATTGATTCATATGTACCAGGTCATATTCCCCATTTTCCAGCCTGGACCAGAATGCAGGCATATCGGGAGGTACATCAAGCAAGACTTTCTTTTCAAGTTTCTCGCTAAGATAACTTATTATTGGGGTGAACATTTCCTTCGTTACTGCAACACTGCGGCGAGGAAAAACGCCAACACGCAGTTGATCATCATCAGCATATAGAACTTCTGGTGAAG
>DAOVWW010000315.1 GCA_030636465.1 Gammaproteobacteria bacterium | reverse complement strand
TTCGCCACCGCGAACATCATCGATTGTTTTTTCTATGGCACCGCGAATTACACCTGCCTGGCGTAACAGGTCACCGATTGTATCTTTATCCTCAACCGCCGCAAGCACGAAAAGCTCACTGGAAATGTATTGATCATTGCGCTTTTGAGCCAGCTTGTCAGTGACATTGAGCAGGCGACCAAGATCATTGGAAAGGTGTACCTCACCTGCAGTGCCTTCTACTGTTGCCAGCCGGTCCAACGCGGCATCGAGATTTGTACGTAATGACGCAACATTCGCCCCGGACTGGGCCAGAATAGGTCGCACACTGCCGCCTTCCTGGTCCATTAATGCTGCCATTAAATGTACAGGTTCTATGTACTGATTATCACGTCCAACTGCCAGGCTTTGTGCATCAGCAATCGCCATTTGAAACTTGCTGGTAAGTTTGTCCATACGCATGGTTTTAAATCCTCATAAATTCATTATCTGCACAATATATGGGGGTTTTGAAAAAAGTTCCAAGTTCCAATTTCCAAGACCCAGGTAAAGGTCAAAATCAGTTGTTCGAAGAGAAAAGAGAGATCATATATTCAAACTTTTGGGTGTTGTTTATCATTGCCGGAACTTGGAACTTGGAACTTGGAACTTGGAACTTGGAACTTGGAACTTGAAACATCTATTCCCCAACCACTGCCGCTTCACGCCCTCGTTTCTCATTAACCGTAATCAGCACAATCAGCCCAACTACAAAAAACATCAGGGTAGAAAAAATAGCCTGGCGGTGGTCGCCATTACTGATCCAGGCGATGAGTCCATAACTCATAGGGCCAATAATAGCGGCAAGCTTAATTGACAGCCCCCAAAGACCAAAGAATTCAGCCGAGCGACCTGCCGGTGCGAACAGGGCCACCAGGGCACGTCCAGCGGACTGACTGGAACCCATGGCCAGGCCAATTAAGTTGGCGGCAATCCAGAACTGGGTCTTGGTCTCGCCTTGCCAGGCTACAGTAACAGCGAGTATCCAGATTAATAATGTCAGCTCCAGGGTGCGCTTTGCACCCAGACGATCCTGAAATAATCCAAAAACAAATGCACCTACCGCTGCAGTGATATTTACCACCATAATCATGATGATGTTTTCGGTGGTGGAGAAACTCATTACTTCCTGGGCATAAATAGCAGCGATGACTATGACGGTATAGACACCGCTGCTGAAAATACACAAAGAAACCAGGAACCGAAACAGGTCACGAAACTGGTGGCGGTTTTTCAATGTTTGTTGAAGGCGGGAAAAACCAACTCTTGTGTAAGAAAACAATGAAGCGGGTGAGCTTTGAGTTGCTTGCGACCTTTCTTTTAAAAAAAGAAACGTAGGTGTTGCGGCCAGAGCAAAGATCAGGGCAGTAATCCAGAGCGTTACCGGCACGTATTGTTCAGCTGTTTGACCCAGCGGTTTAACTGCCTCGATGTAAACCAGACATAATACCAATACCAGTAGCCCGCCAATATATCCCAGCGCCCAGCTGAAGCCGGAAACTTTACCGACCTTATCCGGTGGTGCAATCTCCGGTAAAAATGCAGCGATCAGGTTTTCGCCGGTACCAAATAAAAATGCTGAAGCAGCCAGTAGGAACATGCTGATATAAAGTTGATCAGGTCCGGCAAAGCCAAGCAGGACAGTCATGGTTATACAGCCGATAGTGCTGATGGCCAGCATCTTTTTCTTTGCTGCTGAAAAATCGGCGATTGCCCCGAGTACAGGTGCTGTAAACAGGATCAGGGTATTTGCAGCACCAAGGCTTAAGCTCCATAACAAAGTGCCTGTGCCACCGTTAGTGCTGTCTACTGATGCGGCTATAACACCGACAAAGTAGGCATTAAAAATAGCCGTTAATACGACAGTGGTGTAGCCGGAATTTGCAAAATCATACATCGCCCAGGATATGAGTTCTCTTCGCGGGGCGAGCTGTGTAGTGATTCTGCTCATAAGTGCTGTTTAATCGTTGATCTTGAAACTAATCATCTTTATTCTGTATTAGAACAACTGGAAAGAATCAGCATAAACTTATTATTGTCTCCGACATATACCTGCTCTGGAGAAAAACCTGTACTGGTTAATAACTGCTGTATAGAGTCGGCAGTATATTTACGGCTGTATTCTGTAACGATATGTTCGCCTTCTTCAAAATCTATCTGTAATTCGATATCACTCAATGTGACGGTTTGCTGGCAACGGGATTTCAGACGCATTTCAATGCGGGATTTGGCTGCATCGAAAAAAGCGTGATGTTCGAAACTGCTAACGTCAAAATCCCCCGCAAGGGCCTGATATAGAACATTCAGTACATTGAGATTGAAGGCAGCAGTATAACCGTCAGTATCGTTATAGGCTGCATTTAAGATGTCATGGTTTTTGACCATGTCCACACCCAGCAGGAACCAGTCCTGGTCATTGGCGGTATTTCTTACATCACGTAAAAAATGACTTGCCTCGTCATATGAAAAGTTACCCAATGAACTGCCAAGGAAAGTATAAAGGCTACGTTCATGTGTGTTCTTGAACTGCTGCATGCCTTGCAGGAAATCACCATGCCAGGCATCTATAGATAGCCAGGGATAGCTGGCTAACAGGCGTTGAGAGGACTCAATCAGTATTTCTTCACAGACATCCAGAGGTAAATAGTGCAGCCAGTCATAATGTTGATTAGCTGCCTGGATTAACAGTTCGGTCTTTTCTGAAGTACCGCTGCCATATTCAACAATAGCAGTCGGTCGTACAGTCGCCACGATTTCATCAGCATGTTTACGTAGCAACGCAGACTCTGCACGGGTTAAATAGTATTCATCTGTCTGGCAAATTTGATCAAATA
>DAOVWW010000016.1 GCA_030636465.1 Gammaproteobacteria bacterium | reverse complement strand
TGACCTTCGAGTGCCTACTGCTGAGGCAAGCTTGAGTATGCTTAATGGACTGAACCAGTCACTGTCAGGTTTGCGTGGCTGGATGCTGCTGGGTAACCCCAAGTTTAAGGATGAAAGGGCAGATGCATGGAACAACTGGCTTGACCCAAAATTGGATGAGCTTCGTGGCTTCTCCAAAAACTGGACCAACCCAGAAAACATCAAACGCCTCAAAATTATTGGAAAAGAAATATCTTTGTTCAGTAAATATCAGCAGGAAATTGAAGATATCGCCAATACAATTGAGTCCACGCCTGCGCAAAAGATGCTGTTCGACGATGCCGCGCCTCGTGCGTCAAAAATGTCTGCATTGATCACCAGAATGATTAACATTGAAGGTCAGCAGGACGCAACCGAAACACGTAAGGAAATCCTCTTCGCAATGGCGGATGTTCGTGGCTCACTCGGTCTGGGTCTGGCGAACATTCGTGCATTCCTGTTGGCGGGTGATGATAAATTCAGAATTAACTACGAAAACTTCTGGGCCACTAACAGCAGGCGCTTTAGCGACTTGTCTGACTACTACCCGTATTTTACCGAAGAGCAACGCGATGTATTTGATCAGTTCAAAAGACTTCGCTCAGAGTTTGAAACTTATCCGCCACAAATGTTCAAGATCAAGGCCAGTAAAGAAGCTAACCTGGCCAACTACTGGCTGAATACGCGAGCTGCACCTACTGCGGCCAAAATTGTGGTACAGCTAACTGCTATGGTAGAAAACCAGAATGAGTTATTGCTAGCTGACCAGCGTGAGCTGCAAAGGCTTGAGGCTGAACTGGAGACGGTTGAGTGGGCTATCCTGATATTTGGTTTAGTCTTTGGTGTGATTATTTCGGTAGTACTGACACGGGCTATCTCCGGTCCAATTGTTTCAATGGCCAACACAGTACGCCATATCGCAGAAAGTCGAGATTTGACGATTCAGGTAGCAGAGGGTGGCCGCGATGAGATCGGTCAAATGGCTGAGGCCTTTAACCATATGATGGAGAAAATACGAGGCTCATTCAAGGTTGTGAGTAGTGCGGCCAACGAAGTAGCCGCATCATCGAAGGATGTGGCGCAACGTGCACAGGGCAACAAAAACCGTGCTGCAGAACAGCTTGAACGCGCCCAGTCATCTTCAACGATTATTTCCGAAATGGGCCAGACAGCTAAGGACGTATCAACGGCAGCAGGCGGTCAGCAGACAGCAGCGCAGCATACACAGAAACTGCTTGGTTCGCTGGTAGACAAAATAGGTACGGTATCCGATACAGCCCAGAATCAGAATGAGGTAGCTAATACAACCATGGAACGTGTGTCGGAAATGGGTGAAACAGGTGCCAAGGTTGTGGCCACTGCTGATCAACAGGGGTCGATGGTTGACCAGGTAACAGGAACTATCAACAGTATGGTGTCAGCAGTAGACAACATGCAGATTGCGGTAGGACAGGCACAGGAACACGGTAGTGCTGCCCTCAAGGCGGCCGAGGAAGGGCGTGAATCGGTTGCCTCAACGGTGGATGGTATGCAGGCTATTTCTGAATCATCTGAACAGATTTCTGAAATCATCTCGGTGATTACAGAGATTGCCGAACAGACTAACCTGCTGGCCCTGAACGCCGCGGTAGAAGCGGCGCGTGCGGGCACGCATGGTAAAGGTTTTGCGGTGGTTGCGGATGAAGTAGGTAAGCTGGCACAACGTTCTTCTGAAGCGGCGAAGGAAATTACACAGCTGATTAAAGACTCCACTAACAACGTTGCCGCGGGTGTAGAACTTTCTAATAAGTCTCAACAGGCATTGCTGAAAATTGCAGATGGTGGTCGGGTAAATATGGAAGCCATTACCGCGATTAGTGAAACGGCGGAGGTACTGAATAAGAATTCATCCGAAGTTAAGGGACAGGTAGTAACCCTCAATACCCTGGCCGAAGAAATCGGTACGATGGCCGGTGAACAGGGTGTACGACGTAAGGCTGCTGAAGAAGCCCTGACTACCTTGCTTGAGTACTCGTCTAACATTACCAGCCTGGTAGAGGAAGCTAATGACTCTATCCAGGAGATGAACCACGAAATGGACGGTGTGGTAGATCGTGGTACTGAGATGGGTGAATTAACGGGTATGCAGGCGACACGCTCACTATCAATTAGCGAGCTTTCTAGTCAGTCGGCGACTTCGGCGGAGCAAACAGCAGAAGGTGCGGGCGTGGTTGTAGGCATTACTGAAAGATTGCAAACTGAGTCTGACCACCTTACTGAGCAGGTACAGCAATTTAAGATTTAGTCTTAAAACTGTTTGCGTAAACCTTCATCGGCTTGCACCGAGCAGCAAGCTGATAATGATTGATTTGGAGAATTAGTGCGATGGCTACCACCTTTGAGCTGGGAAGACAGGAGGTCGATGAAGACGAAGGCATGATGCAGTTTGTCGGCTTTGGAATTGGTAAAGAAAGTTTTGGTGTGAATATACTTTCTGTTCAGGAAATCATTCGGTCAACAGACGTAACACCTGTCCCGAATTCACCTTCTTTTATTGAAGGCGTCATCAACTTGCGTGGTGACATTATTCCAGTAATTGATCTGCGTAAGCGGCTGAAGCTCTTCGACCCGGATAAATCACAGCAAAGTAACTGGATTTTAATACCGGGTATCGGCAATCGCATTGTTGGCTTTATCGTTGACAATGTTAGTGAAGTGCTCAAGCTTACTGAGGACTCAATTGCCCCGCCTCCAGGAATTGTTATCGCTGGCCGTGAAAACCAGTACATCCAGGGTGTGTGTGAAATTGGAGATCAGCTTCTGATTATTCTCGATTTCGAAAGTGTTCTTTTCAATGAAGAATATTATGCATTGAAAGATATGGATTATGAGGAAATTAATCTCATCGAAGAAGTCAGTGTTGGATAACGCGGGCTAAACAAGTTTAGCTGGAAGAAACCATGAGAAAACGAATTTTAGTTATCGAAGATTCCACCATGATGAGACGTATCATCATAAAAGTCCTCGAGGAAGCTGGCCACGAAATTGTGGGTGAAGGCAGATGCGGCCAGGATGCATTGGGAATGTACCAGGAACTGAAACCTGATCTGGTCACAATGGATATTACCATGCGTGGCATGGATGGCATTACGGCAGCAAAAGAGATTATGGGTTTTGATAGCCATGCCAGAATTCTAATTTTGTCGAATCTAAATGAAGATAAATATCGAGATGAAGCAAAAAAGATAGGTGCAATTGGATTGGTGAACAAGCACAAGACAGATCTGGTACTCAAGCTTGTTGAAGGTTAACTGCTGCCTGACCCTCTTATAGATAACAGGGGTCTGGTTTTGTATAGGAAAATGAAATGGCCAATATTAATACAGCACTACTAAATGATTTTATCGATGAGTCCAGGGAGCACCTGGATGAAATGGAATCACTATTGCTTCAACTTGGCGCTGACCTGAGTAATCTTGATATTTTAAACGATATCTTCCGCACCATGCATAACGTGAAGGGGACGTCGCAACTAACCGGACTGGACAGGATTTCACGTTTATCCCATCGCCTTGAAGATTTGCTGGATCTACTACGTCGGGGTGAGAAGGAAACCACGCTGGATATAGTGGACATGATGATTTCAGGTCGAGATCGTATAGTCGTTCTTGTAGACGAACTGGAAGAGTCACAACAGGAGTTATCGACTGTTGATGAACTAATAAATCTGCTGAATATTCTTCTTGAAGGGGATGCGGCCGACACCCTGGAAACTGAACCCGCCATAAGCAGCAGCGCACCATTACAGGAAAAGATATCGACTGACCCAACATTTACAGGGTCTTCTGTAACCAATCCGGTTCTAGCAACCAGTACAGAATATGATGAAAAAAATGATGAAGAATTATTTAATATTTTTTCCGACCACCTGAAAGAACAATTTAGCCTGCTATGTATTGCATCATTACAATTCAAGCAGGACTCAGTTAATGATGAACACTTGCTGGAATGCAGTGATGCCGTACAGCGTATTAAATCATCGGTCAATTACATGGGCTACGATGAGGTTCTGGACTTTCTGGATGATTGGAGTGAAAAGCTTGATGATGCGCAGGAGTCTTTGTTTCGTGGTGAAGGAGTTCCAGCAGAATTAATCGATGAAAATATAGACTATATGATCAGTACTTTTCCTCAACTTGAAGAAGTCCGTCAAGCGTATATAGAAGATTTAGAAGATTCTACAGAGCAAAATAATGATATTAGTACTGCTGTAATGGATATCTTCAATCAAGAAGAGACTGTGGAAGAAGGTAGTGAAATCAATCTTGCTCTGCTAGATAATTTTATAAATGAATCCAGCGAAAACCTGGATGAAATGAGTGCTCTACTTCTACAGTTAGATGATGGAATTGGAAATATAGACTTACTGAATAGAATATTCAGAATCATACACAATATTCAGGGTGCAGCGCAGTTAACAGGACTTGCTCAACTATCATTACTAACCCAGCGTATTGAAGATCTACTGGATCTGCTAAGAAGTGGGCAGGTGCTGCTTGATAAATCAATTGTAGAACTGTTGTATGCAGGATTTTACCAGATCACTTTAATGATAAATGAACTGCAGGAAAGTCAGCAGGAAGTATCGCCCGCTGAAGAACTGGTTGCTGAACTAGTCTTTCTTATTGACAGAACATCTTCAATGGCACAGGAAGCGACAGATACGGAAGAAACACTGAAACAAACGTTATCAAGTACCCCATCACAAATGGATTTAGATGACGAAAATGACCATGAACTGTTCAGTATATTCATAGAACACTTACAGGAACAGTATACAGAATTAACGACCTGTTATGCAGGACTGATGGGTGTAAGTGATGAGGAAGAAAAGCTGGTCGATTGTCTCGATATAATAAACCGCCTGTACTCTTCTGCTAATTATATGGGATATATCGAACTCGCTCACTTCTATGAGGAGTGGAGTGATGCACTGGCTAAAGCAACACTGAATATTGTTCAAGGTGAGGAGCCGTCACTGGACTTCATGAATGCTTATCTTGAAACACTGACCAGGGCTTTTCCACAGTTAAAAAATACAAGAGCAACACCTGCTATTTCAAAACAAACTCAACAAACTGAGCAAACTGAAACAATTATTGAGAAAGCTAATACTGTTAACTCTGCTATCAGCATTTTGCCGCACAAAAACCAGGATGACAGCTCCAGTAAAGCACTGGCTGATGGCTTGCGCATACGCTTGAGTAATAGTTTAGATTCGTCGCTGCAAACAGTCTCCAGCAGTGAATACGATACACTTAACGAAGTATTTGATGTACTGGTGTCCTCAGAGTCGGAAAAAGCCCCTATGACTGCAAAGGAGGAGGATCCTGCCGTAATCAAGCAGCAAAAACAGGAGAGCAATACGGCAGATGAGACTGCTGCCCGGCCACGTGAAACCAGCAAGAAAAAGCTTAGAAAAAGTGTCAGGATCGATGCTGACAAAATTGACACACTGATGAATCAGGTAGGTGAACTTGTTGTTGATCGTTCCTATTTTTTCCAGTTATTCAATGAAATGCGAGATATACAACAGCACTTTAAAGACACCGTTGGAGTTGACCAAAAAGAAGTGAAGTTGATCCGTTCGTTTAGCTATCGATTAGGTGAAGCCATTGCAGCATTAGGAAGAACCTCTAATGAACTTCAGGAAGGTGTGATGAAAATGCGAATGCTGCCTGTATCACATCTCTTCAACCGCTACCCACGACTGGTACATGACTTGACCAGTAATATAGATAAGGAAGTTAACCTTATTTTGCGTGGTGAAGAAACTGAACTTGACAGGATGATAGTTGAAGAAATATCAGACCCATTAATTCATATAATTCGTAACGCGATAGATCATGGTATCGAGAACATAGAAGAACGTACAGCAAATGATAAATCTGAAAAAGGCCAGCTAATTCTTGAAGCCTATCAGGAGAGTAACCATATTGTTATTCAAGTGACCGATGATGGACGTGGTTTGAATCCAGATAAAATAAAACAAAAGGCTGTTAGTAAAGGCCTTTACTCTGATGAAGAAATTGAACGCTTGAGTGATCGTGAAGTGCTTAACCTCATCCTGATGCCTGGTTTCTCAACTGCCGATAAGATAACTGCTACATCAGGTCGTGGTGTAGGCATGGATGTGGTTAAGAGAAATATAGAGACATTAAACGGCACTCTGGATATTGACTCCAGACTGGGAAAAGGCACCCAGATTAGACTTAAAATACCGTTAACACTGGCTATTATTCATGCCCTGATGATCAGAGTAGGTAAAGACATAATGACCATTCCTCTAACCAATGTTGATGAAACCCTACGTATCAGTGACGAGGATACATCTATGGTAGAAGGCGTTGAAGTCATTTATTTGCGTGGTGTTGCATTACCCGTTTTTCGTTTATCAAAACTGTTCAAGGTGACCTCTGATAATGATTCTGATAAATCATTCGTCGTAATTGTTAATACCGATGGCCAGAGAATTGGCTTTATGGTCGATGAGTTACTTGGGCAGGAAGAGGTTGTTATAAAACCATTAGAGGATTATGTACAGGAGAAAAGTGGTTTCTCAGGTGCAACCATAGTGGGTGATGGACGCATATCGCTCATTATTGATGTTTATGAACTTGTGAAGATGACTTCCGACTTGCAGATCAGACGCAATAGAGAACAGGCCGGAATAATGAAGTTAGCCAATTCAACCTTGAGTTCAAGCTCAGGGGAAATGAGTGATCGTCTGCATTAAGCACGACAGTCACCTTCCCACATTACAGGAATAGTTATGTCTGAGAAGATTAAGGTTCTGATAGTTGATGATGCATCTTTCATGGTGAATGCACTGAAAGAAATTATTGAATCTGATTCTGAAATCGAAGTTATAGGAAGTGCCGCAAACGGAATTGAAGCACTGAGTAAAATTAAGCAATTAAGACCTGACGTAGTCACCTTAGATGTAGATATGCCAGTGATGGATGGTTTGAGTGCGATTCGCCATATCATGGTTCATGAACCTGTACCCATCATTATGCTCAGCTCACTGTTTGGCCATGGTGATATTACCTTCGAGGCACTACGCCTCGGTGTGGTTGATTTCCTGCCCAAACCATCAGGTGCCATTTCTCGTGACATACATGAACAGGGTAAGGAAATTATAGAACGTGTAAAGATTGCTGCTGCAGTACACATTGAAAATGTACACAGGGTCAAGTTGAAGAAAATCAATGTCAGGGAACAGCTATCCGAGAAATACGGCTTTAATGATCTGGATAGCGTTGTTGCTATTGGTACGACACTGGGTGGTCCAAACACTATCATCCGTATTTTGTCACAGTTATCACCTAAGCTACCGGCCGCTATTGTCGTAATACAGGAAATTGCATCTGGAATCCTGCCTTCTTTTGTCAGTGAATTTAATCAGTATACGCCATGGAAAGTCGAAGTTGCTACAGAAGGAACGGTTCTTGAACCTGGAAGTTGTTATATCAGTTCTTATCATGAGCCAATGAACATTCAAATTAATCAGTCTCATCAAGCGGTTCTAAGATCGAACCCTGATTCAGATAATCCTCTCGATTCTCTATTTGCTTCTGTTGCAGAGGCCTTTGAAAAAAATTCCATTGGGGTGATGCTCACAGGTGTTGGGTCAGATGGTGGAGACGGCTTTGAAATGATTAGATCCATGTCTGGTACAACAATTGCGCAAAAAACAGAAACTTGCGTATACCCCAACCTGACACAATGTGTGATTGAGCGCGGGCTTGTGGATGAGGTTGTTGATGTAAATGAATTAGGTGTACTGATTGAAAAATCCATCGCCATGCAATCACAGGAAGACCATACCGTTCATTCGTGAAGCTAAAAATATGTAGTGGACAAACAGGCTTAAGTGCATTGAAACTTTGATGGATTTATATATTCACAAATGAATTATAGTGAGATGATTTATGATTATTACCTGCGGTGAATGCCAAACTAAATACAGGCTTGATGAAAGCAAGGCCAAGATGGATGTATTTAAAGTCAGGTGTAGAAAATGTAAGCATGCTTTTCTTGTTAAAAAGCATGTCTCTGATAGTGAAGTTACACCACATTCTTTACCTGCTGAGACGTCTGTCAGACCAAAACAAAAACATTATCAGGATAACCCAAACTGTAGAGTCATCACTATATGCAATCAAAAAGGTGGTGTCGCCAAGACAACGACATGCCTTAACCTGGCTGCATCACTGGTACTGATGAATAAGCGCGTACTGGTGGTTGACTTTGATATTCAGTCAAACCTGACACTTTTACTTAATCACAGGGATGCACGCTCATTTTTTGATGTTATTCAATCTGAAAATGATGAGCTATCCGGTTACCTGGTAAAAACTAATCATAATTTCTGGTTATTGCCCTCAAATAGCAAAATGGCACTATTATCAAAAAAGCATTTACCAAATGAAAACTTCGAATATATGTTGAGGAACAAGCTACTTGAAGTGAAGGGGAATTTTGACTATATCCTGATCGATACGCCTCCTTCTGGTGATTTTTATACACTCAATGCTTTGTTAGCATCCAATGCAGCGGTGATCCCGATGCCATGTGATTACTTATCTCTAAATGGGGTAAGCCATATCGAAGCTATGATCAATGTTATTGAAGCAAAAATTAATCATAAAATAGAGATGAATATTCTGGTTACATTATTTGAACAGGATAATCCTATAGGCGCCATTATTCTGGATAAACTTAAAAGCAAATATCAGGACAAAGTATTCAAGACCAGAATCGACAAAGACCAGAAGATTCAAGAATCACAAATCGATCACACACCAACTATTTTCTATAGCAAGGAAAGTGTGGCAGCGAAACAGTATCAACAGCTGGCGCGTGAAATAGAAGGCTCTTTCGCCACTATTGAAAACCAGGCCGCAATGAATTCTCGCTAGTAACTGTAGAAATATTTCTACATAAATCTGGCAGTTCAGCATTTGTAAAGTAGAGACTCAATAAAGGTATAGCACTTCAGGAGTATCTGCTAAGTATGAAATGGATAAACAAAAACAGCTCTTTTTTGCTACCAACAGTAACGACTATTATAGCTTTCGCACTATGGGAAGCGATTGTTCGTTTTAGCGGCTGGAGTAACCAGGTCTTCCCTGGCCCCTCATTGGTTTTTGATGGTCTTATTGAGCTGGTTGCCGATGGCACACTGTTCAAACATACCGTGGCGAGTCTTTACCGCGTTACAGTAGGTTTTTATCTGGCGGTCTTACTGGGAATACCCCTGGGTATCATCCTAGGTATGAGTCGTATAGCAAATGAAATGTTTAACCCAATGGTGCAGTTTTTGCGCCCCATCTCTCCTTTGGCCTGGATACCACTGGCAATGCTATGGTTCGGCATTGGTGATAATCCTGCTATTTTCCTGATATTTTTATCCTGTTTTTTTTCAATAATCATGGCAACAGCTATTGCTGTACGCCGCATCAATCCAATTTATTTCCAGGTAGCCACGAACTTTAATTTCAATCGAACAGAGATAATTTCCAAACTCATCATACCTGCGATTATTCCAGATGTTATTACTGCTTTGCGCCTGAGTATTGCAGTCGGCTGGCTGGTAGTTGTTGCCGCTGAAATGATTGCAGTGCAATCGGGACTTGGTTATTTGATTCTTGATTCGAGAAATGCCTTGCGCATGGACTATGTCATGGTGGGGATGATAGTGATTGGATGGATCGGCCTGTGCATCGACATTATTATGCAGAAATTTTGCAAGCCCAAGTGGGGAGCATATTGAATGTTTGCTCTACAGCTAACAAGGATGTCGAGATGAGTTATATAGAAATTAAAAATATTAACAAAAGCCACTATAACAAAAGAAATAAAAAACGGGCGCCTGATGACTCAACAAAGATTGGGTTCATACAAGTATTAGATAACATTGACCTCTCATTTGAAGAAGGTGAAATGGTTTGTATACTTGGCCCTTCCGGCTGTGGCAAATCAACCCTGTTAAATATTATTGCTGGCTTCGATACTGCTTACGATGGCGAGGTGATTATAAATGACAAAAAAGTTAAGCATGCAAGTTCTAATCATATTTTTGTCTTTCAACAAAATGGTCTATTACCATGGATGACGGTATGGGAAAACATGGAACTGGGATTACGTAACATTCAGGATACTGAAGTTAAAAATGAGCGCATCATGGAATATATCGAGCTTGTTGAGTTGAATGGATTTGAAGATCATTTACCCAGTTCATTATCAGGTGGCATGCAACGACGAGCAGAACTGGCCCGCGCACTAGCCGTAAAGCCAGATATTCTTTATCTGGATGAACCTTTTACAGGACTTGATTATCTTACCCACCTAAAAATTCGTGAAGAAGTCGTGAATATTCATGAATACATCGGTAAGACCATGATTATGGTCACACATTTTATTGAAGATGCACTGATTATGGCAGACAGAATTATCATACTCTCGGAAAGACCCGGGAGAGTATTAATGACTCGAAAACTGGACTTCCCCAGGCCAAGAAATATTAATAAGGATCGAGGCTTGAGTGAGTTACGTGATGAAATATTTTTGATGCTGGGTGTTAGTTATGTGGCATAAAACATCCAACTATACGAAAGTTCTGCTAAGCACACTTGCCTGGCTAGTTCTTATTACATGGCTACATTTTCTGGTAAATTCAGAAGACACCAGTCGCAAGATTTTAAGAATGGGCTATATGCCTGTTATTACAAACCTGGCAGCGCCTCTACTCGATTATGCCAGCAAGGATAGAGACGGGATTCGCTACAAGGCCCTTAAGTTTGCCTCATTTGCAGAAATGGCAGAGTCATTAAGAAATGGGCAAATAGATGTGGCATTTATGATTGCACCACTATCGATAGTCATGCGCCAACAGGGTGAGGATGTAAAAGTTATCTATATTGGCAATCGCCACGAAAGTACCATGGTGACCCGTAAGGACCTGAAGATAAAAAATCTGGAAGATTTGATT
>DAOVWW010000274.1 GCA_030636465.1 Gammaproteobacteria bacterium | reverse complement strand
CCGATGGCCAGATTGATGATGAGGTTTATGTCTACGGCTCATTCCTGCAAAGCAAAATGAATAAGGCAGGGGTAACATGTTCCGATTGCCATAACCCCCATACTGCAGATTTACGGTTGCCGGGAGAGCAAGTTTGCTACCAGTGTCATAAAGCGGATGTCTATGCCAGCAATAGCCACCACCATCATGAAAAAGGTTCAGCAGGCTCATCCTGTATCGAGTGCCACATGCCGGCAAAGACATACATGGAAGTCGACCCCAGGCACGATCATGGCTTCCGCATCCCTCGGCCAGACCTGAGCGTGAAATTGAATACCCCGAACGCCTGCAATAACTGCCACAAAAAAGAATCGCCTTTATGGGCATCGTCAAAAATCGAGTCCTGGTATGGCCATCAACCACTCGGTTATCAGAACTATGCAACGGTTCTGAATTCACAGCAGAAACAGCTGCCTGAGGCCAGGGCCTCGATTTTTTCCCTCGCAGCAGATATCGAGCAGCCAGCGATAGCTCGCGCAACAGCTATCAGTCATCTTGGTCAATACCAGGGTGTCGATACTCTGAACAGATTGCAAGCGGCATTACGTGAAGAAGATCCCATGATAAGGCTTGCAGCACTCAACGCATTAAGTTCATTTGGCATGCGTGAACGTGTGCAGCTGGCCTTTCCTCTGCTTGATGATGAAACACGTAGTGTCCGCTTTCAGGCCGCACGTCTGCTGGTGGAAATTCCTGCAGGTGATCTTCCTGAGGCGCAGAAAAATACACTCAACAAGGCCCTGGATGAATATGTTGAAGTGCAGTTATTTAATGCCGAGAGGCCTGAATCCCAGGTTAATCTTGGCAGCTTCTACAGTGATCAGGGGAATAGTGAAAAAGCAGAAAAGAGTTATCGCAGGGCTATCGAACTGCAGGATCAGTTTATACCGGCCTATGTGAACCTGGCACAATTATTGAGTGAACAGAAAAAGGAAAGCGAAGCGATAAAAACTTTAATGGCGGGACTGAAAAAAGTACCGGATAACGCCAGCCTGCATCATGCCCTGGGGCTGGCCCTGGTGCGACAGAAAGATTTAACTTCTGCTTTGAAGCATTTATCCCTGGGGGCTGATTTAGCCAGGGATAATGTCCGCTACAGTTATGTCTACGCCATCGCGCTACAGTCTGCCGGCAAAGTAGAGCAGGCTGTCGAAGTACTGGAAGCGAGCCATGGACTTCACCCTGGGAATGCAGATTTGGTGTATGCTCTGGTGACAGTGAATCGCGATGCGGGAAATAAAAAAGAAGCATTGCGTTATGTAACAAAATTAAAAAAACTGTTGCCAGAGAACATGGCCGTCAGGCAGCTGGAGCAGCAGCTGAAGAAATAATTAGTTTCAAGTTTCCCTCACCCCAGTCCTCTCCCAGAGGGCGAGGGGGTTTAAGAATGGCAATTTCTTAAAACTTAATACCTAATACGTAACACTGTGTTCACAATCCACAAGCCATATTACCCGGTACCGCTTCTTCTATACGTGCCGGTTTAGCCAGTTTCAGCTCGTCCATGATAGCAATGTATTCATCACGGCTACGTCCTACGCCTATGCGTGGGTTGGAGGCCTTTTCTTCTGCGATAGTTGACACTGTCTGACCCTTATAATCGTGACACGGGTATACTTTTGTTTCATCATCAAGGGTGAATAGCTTTCCTGTTATCGAATCGTAAGAGGTGCCCGCATCACCTGCCTGAAAGTCTGTGCGGCCACTTCCACGTATCAGCAGTGAATCACCAGTAAAGACAGCACCATCAATCAGGTAGCTAATATCAGTGTCTGTATGACCCGGAGTATAGAGGACCGAAATAGTCTCATCACCTAGAACAATCTCATCACTATCTACCAGCAATCGATCAGCGCACTGGCTGCCTCTTGCTTTGTGTACTGCTACCTTAGCTGAATTCTGGCTATGCGTGCGCAAATCACCAGAGCCTGTGATGTGGTCGGCATGTATATGTGTTTCCAGCAGCCACTCTAGTTTAAGTCCGAGCTCATCTATCAGCTGCTGATCACGGTTTACCTGCTCTTTTACACTATCAATCAGTGCAGCCTGTTTGCTCTCAGCGTTCCACAGCAAATAGGTATAGGTGCTGGTAGCCGGATCAAATAGTTGCTTGATTTCCATGATTTTCTCCTTTTATTTGTTCAAAAATAATCTAGCTGCGACGATTAGCAGTACTGAATATTCTGGAAACCGCCGAGGTCATGCACTTCTTTGAAACCCGCCATCTGTAGCATCTGTTTTGCCGCCTGGCTACGCGCACCTGTTGCACAATAAACAACGATTGGGGTATCTTTGTCATCCAGATGCTGTCCTGAACTCAACCATTGCACGGGGTGGTTAATTGCACCCTGCAGGGCACCGGCACTAAACTCATGTTCACTGCGCACATCGACCAGACGCGCTCCTCGCTGAAGTAAACGTTTAGTTTCCTGGCATTTAGCTTGCGGGGTATTCATGTGACTCTCCTGACATTCATGTGTGTGTATTGATAATATATGCTTATTCTAGTATTAGCATTACCTTATATACAGTGACATTGTCACTTTATGAATACAGAATGTTGTAAATAGATGTAACGGGAATAGATTTTCTTATGGATAGTTAAATGAAAACAGATATTGATGTTCTGCAGCGCGATAGACAATACGTTTGGCACCCCTATAGTTCCATGGATAGCGATAACTCTGTTTTTGAGGTTGAGTCAGCGGCCGGGGTCAGATTAAGACTGAAAGATGGCAGAGAGTTGATTGACGGCATGTCATCATGGTGGTGTGCCATACATGGATATAATCATCCGGTTTTGAACCAGGCGGTGAAAGCCCAGTTAGACAAGATGTCTCACGTCATGTTTGGAGGCCTTACTCACCAGCCAGCTGTCGACCTGGCAGAAAAACTGGTAATGATGACACCAGCATCTTTACAGAATGTATTTTTCTCAGACTCCGGCTCTGTCGCTGTTGAAGTGGCGATGAAGATGGCTATTCAGTACTGGTATGCAAAGCAGCAGCCAGATAAACAGCACTTTTTAACTATTCGTTCTGGTTATCATGGTGATACCTTCGGAGCCATGTCTGTCTGTGACCCAGTCACTGGAATGCACAGCCTGTTCTCGGATGTGTTGACGCAGCAATATTTTGTTGATGCCCCTGCTTGTCGTTTTGGTGAGCGCTGCACTGATGATGATATTGACCAGATGAAGCTCTGTCTGCAGGAGAATGCTGAAAGCATTGCAGCGGTTATTCTCGAACCCATAGTACAGGGTGCCGGGGGGATGCGATTATATTCGGCAGATTACCTGAACCAGGTCAGGCAGCTTTGTACGGAGTCT
>DAOVWW010000271.1 GCA_030636465.1 Gammaproteobacteria bacterium | reverse complement strand
TTTCAAATATTGAAAGTGTGAAACCGGATAGTGTCAGCAGCGGTAATGAACGTGTGTTGAATGCACGTTTCTCTGATGCACGTTTCTTCTGGGATACGGATCGCCAGCAAAGTCTTGAAAGCCAGGTCGACAGGCTTAAAAGTGTTGTTTTTCATAATAAGCTCGGCAGTGTGTATGACCGTACATTACGTGTTCAACAACTGTCTAAAGATATTGCTAAGTTGCTGGGATCAAATGTGCAATATGCTGAGCGTGCCGCTCTCCTGGCTAAAGCCGATTTACTCACTGGCATGGTCTCTGAGTTTCCTGACCTGCAGGGTACGATGGGACGTTACTATGCGCAGGAACAGGGCGAGGATGATGAAGTTTCAGCGGCTATAGAACAGCAATATCTGCCGCGCTTTGCAGGCGATGAGTTACCAGCAAACAGCACCGGCCAGGCATTATCTATTGCCGACAAGCTGGATACACTGAGCGGGATTTTCAGTATAGGTGAGATTCCAACTGGTGATAAAGATCCCTTTGCCCTGCGTCGGGCAGCTTTAGGTGTATTGCGAACCATGATCGAGCTGAAGCTGGATCTTGACCTTCGTAAGTTACTTGAATTGTCAGTGTCTGCTTACGGCCTTGATGAAGAAAAATCTAAACAGGTCACTGAACAGATTTTTGGTTTCATGCTGGATCGCTTGCAGTCTTATTATCTTGATAAGGGATATAGCACCCAGCAGATTAGCAGTGTGCAGCAGCGCCGGCCGACGAGGCCAATGGACTTTAATGCCAGGCTGCTTGCCGTTGATGCCTTTGGTAAGCTGGAAGAAGCCCCCGCGCTGGCAGCGGCAAACAAACGAATTCAGAATATCTTACGTAAAGCCGGTAAAGCTGAGCGTGTCCCACTTAACCCTGACATATTGAAAGAAGCTGCTGAAAAAGACCTGTATGAGCAGATGATAAAATTATCTACAGAGGTTGATGGCCTGTTTGATAAAGGGAATTACACAATCGCCCTGTCGAGATTGTCATCATTACGGTCAGTAGTAGATGCTTTTTTTGATCAAGTCATGGTGATGGATGAAGATCCGGCATTGCGCGCTAACCGCCTGGCACTGCTGGAGCAACTAGCTGAGATGTTCCTGCGTACCGCTGATCTTTCTCAATTGCAGCAATAAAGGAAAAGCATATGTCTGATGAACTGGCAAAAAGAGATTCCTATAGCGCTATGATGGAAATGGTGCAGTCATTCCATGACAAACATGACTTCAGTGGCACTGGCGGAGAAGATATGGTTTACCGCATCGCACTGATGGCTGAGGAGCTGGGTGAAATGTCATCCTGTGTGACCAAGGGCAAGGACATGGAAGAAATGGCAGAGGAAACGGCTGATCTTCTCATTTTGGTACTGGGCACAGCGATAGCTGGCAACTTTGATTTGCTAGATGCCTTCTGGAAAAAGATGGATAAATTAATGAAACGCGATGCACGCATGATAGATGGCCGCATTCGGGTATCAGAGTTTCGTGGCCAGGAATAGATAAACCGAAGTATGAAAACCATTATCCTTGATCGTGATGGAGTAATAAATCAGGACTCTGACGAGTTCATTAAGTCTGTGGATGAATGGATACCACTACCCGGTTCACTGGAAGCCCTGGCTTTGTTGCATCGGCATCATTACCGTGTTGTTGTGATCACCAATCAGTCAGGTGTCGCACGGGGCTTGTTGAGTATGTCGACATTAAATGACATACATCGCCACATGCTGGCTGAGACCAGGAAAAAAGGGGGGTTGATAGAGGCAGTTTTCTTTTGTCCCCATGGCCCTGATGATGGATGCACCTGCCGAAAACCTGCCAGCGGCATGTTTAAAGATGTGGCCAGCCGCCTGAAAATTGAAATGAATGGTGTTCCTGCAGTGGGCGATTCATTGCGTGATCTTCAGGCTGCACAGGATGTTGGTGCCCTGCCTGTTCTTGTTAAAACAGGAAAAGGAAGCCTGACTGCTCGGGCAATGAAAAAGAAAGACAGCCCAATAAAAGCAGATAACATTATCTGCTTTAAGGATCTTGCAGCATTTACTGATGCCCTGCTAGCCGGTGAGCTGGATAAAAGTATCCGAGAGAGTTTAAGTTAATGGGTACCTCTACTCATTAATGAATATTCATCTCACATTCAAAATCGTTCATCTCTGCGTTAAGAATCTTCGCAATAGCTAGCTATTACGTGCGATCCTTGCCTTGATATGAGCAATTTTATATGCAATCTGTTCTATCCATAATAAATAGAGGTACCCATATGAGCAAAGAAAATAACAATCGAGACAGTTTACTGCCCTGGATTCGTTCATCTATTTATTACGTTTTTATGTCGGCCAGCCTGATTGTCTTATTCTTATGTTTAATAATCGCATTTCCATTTGATTATAAACACCGTGCGACCTTAATACGGCAGTGGGCGATATTGCAGATGTGGCTGTTAAAAGTTTTCTGTGGGCTCAGTTATGAAGTGCAGGGTGCTGAAAATCTACCATCTTGCCCCTATATTGCTCTGCCTAAACACCAGTCTACATGGGAAACCATCGCCTCGAATTTCCTTTTCACGCGACCTGCCTGGGTATTCAATAGCAATTTATTTATGATTCCCGTGTTTGGCTGGGGCTTATACCTGACCAAGCCTGTAGGCATAGATCGGGGATCACCGCGAGCAGCACTGAATCAGTTGATAGCTAAGGGCGGGGCTTTATTGAAAAATGGACGTACTATGGTTATTTTTCCTGAAGGTACACGAGTGCCACCTGGAGAGCGGGCTAAATTTGAACCCGGTGGCAGTCTGTTGGCAGTGAAGACAGAAACCCCTGTTGTCCCGGTAGCGCACAATGCAGGCGAGTTCTGGCCGAAGGAAAGTTTTCGTAAATACCCCGGGCATATAAAAGTGATTATCGGCCCCGTGATTGAGTCAAAAGGGTTAAAAGCTCGTGAGCTGAATGAGAAAGTTGAGACCTGGATAAACACTACGATGGATGAGAATTTCCACTACGACAGTTAGTTTTAGATTCTGCGCTGCCCAGTAAAGATTTACCCCTTCAGATACAAATCAATATGATGATTACCCAAGAAAACATTACCCTGATCGGCATGCCAGGTGCTGGCAAGAGCACGGTAGGAAAATTGCTGGCAAAATTATTGAATCTAAGCTTCATCGATACGGATTTTCTGATTGAACAAAAGCATCAACGGACATTACAAAATATCGTTAATGAAGATGGATCGATGAAACTGCGTGAATATGAAGAGCAGGTGATGCTTGAACTGGCCGTAGATCAAACGCTAATTTCCACCGGCGGCAGTACGGTGTATTCAGAAGCGTCGATGCAACACCTGTCGGATATATCGAAAATTGTCTACCTCTCAGCAC
>DAOVWW010000088.1 GCA_030636465.1 Gammaproteobacteria bacterium | reverse complement strand
GGGCTTCTGTCGAGCTTAGTTGGTGATCTATACTTCCACGCAAACTGATATTAAATTCATGCATTCTATTTCGTGCTGCACCGTGCGCCTTGCTTATCAGCTCAGCTGCCTTTTCCTGAGCAAGTACCTGCATTCTTGCGCAGCTTTTTTCCCGATGCTGTTCAACCAGGTTCAGCAAGTGCTGAACCTGTGCATCAACAATGCTCTTTGGGCTGCTCATTCCTGCATTCCCATTTGTTTGCGTAAACGGGTAGATAGATCCATCATCGGCGTGGCACCATGCACATCAGGCACCACCACAATGGCAGGGGAGAGACGAGACAGGTAGTGGTCGAGTTCCTGTGTTGGTATTTCACTGGCTACTGCCGAGCTAATCAGCACCAGTTGGGTCTGTTCCATGGCCCATTCAAGTTCCTGCTGCCATTCACCTGCTGACGGTATCCGAACACGGAGACCAGCGAGCCTGAATCCCGCTGAACTGACTTCATCACCTATGTAAATGGGAGTTGTCATAGTACGCCAGTACTACAGGATTCGGTTCAGGATGAGGATGGAAACAATCAGGCCGTAAATGGCGATTCCTTCCGCCAGACCAACGAGGATCAGGGTGCGTCCCAGGAGTTCGGGTTTTTCCGCCAGTGCCCCGATGGCAGCACTGCCAACGCTAGCAACGGCTATGCCCGCACCCAGCGACGACAGGCCTGCCGCCAGTGCGGCGGCCATGAAGCCCCATTGAATCGCTCCGGGTGACAGGGGAGGCGGTGCTGCCGCTGCCGACTCAATGGCAATCGCCGGCGACCACCACAATAGCAATGTAGCAATAATGCTGATCAGCATCATCCCTGCCAGCAAGTAAGCAATGCCTTTTAATTGATAACTCACGATGTTCTCCTTATTTGTGATGGTTCGGTTGGTGCGGCCAATGGGCGGAACATCCGTCCTGTGCCATGCATAAATCGGATAAAGAATTCAAACAGGATCAGTCGAGTCGTCTGGATGGTTACAACCAGACCTTCCAGAAAGATGATAATGATATTGCCGATCAACAGGATCAACAAACTGATGATTATGCTGTTGGTCGTAGCTGCCATGGTATAGAAGGCTAACGACAGGCCGGCGTGCGCCAGCGCAAAAGCACCGACGCGAACAAACGAGATGGTGTTGATAAATAACTGAAATATATTTTCCAGCAGGTTGCCGGCAGAAGCTGCCAGGGTCTTTAACGGATGCTGAGGCGACTGCATTACTGAGCCGATGAAATACCAGGCCAGTGCCAGCATGGAGATGTACAGGCTGTTGCTTGAAAAATAGCTGGCGATCAGTGATACGTAGAGGACGAGGATAGCCGCCTCAATCTGAAGCCAGCGTGTGATTTCACCTTGCCACCAGCATTCTGCCATGTTCAGCAGCAGCCCTAGCAACAGGACAATGATACCTCCCGCCAGCGGCACCATTAATACCGGAAGAGGTTGATCGATCGGATGTAGCCACAGTGGGGAGATAAGGTTTTCACTACCGAATACACTACCGAAGATGAAACCAAATATCATCGCAGCGATGCCATAGGCGATAAGCAATTTTGCAATCGGCCAGCGTCTTTGCAGCACTATGCCGGCCAACAAGATTACCAGGCCCTGTCCGACATCGCCGAACATGTAGCCAAACAGCAGCGGCACAATTAGGGCAAGCACGCGACTTGGGTCGGCCTCGTCCCGTGAGGGGGTACCGAGCAGACCGGCAAACAGCTCAAAGGGTTGCGCCCACCAGGGATTATTCATCACCATCGGAGCATGACTGTCTTGCGGTGCGTCGGGGTAATGCAGAATAAAATGTATGTCCTCATTGGCCAGGGAGGCCCTGATCTGCTCTCCATCAAGATCATTTGTCCAGCCCGTAACCCAGGCAAAGTTCTCGGATACGGGCAGGGTTTTAACGTGAGTCATCAGCCAGTCCATGCGCCGCATGTCTGCAAGGGCTTTGGCTAGTTTATGCTTTTCGATGAGTGATGAGAGATTTTTATTTAGCCGTGCAAGCCCGGTCTCAAGTTCGGCCAGGTGGTCGTGAATCTGCGCCAGAGCTTCATCATGTCCACCCTCCAGCCATTTTGGTGTATTCAGCTCTCGTCCCTTCAATACTGAAAGATCTGTAGCCAGTATATTGAGTTCTTTATCAGGGCCGACTGCGAGCAGGAAGATATGCCGGCTGGTATGTGTTCGCATGATCAGCAACGATGCAGGCAATGTTTTAACTACAGTGTTGGACGGCAGAACGAAAACCCTTTGAGACATGACCGGTCCGGCACTTGCGAGTAGCTTGTAGTCAAGGATAGTGTCGTCCTGTTCTTTCAGCATTTCCTCTGTCAGTTTCAGTTCTGACTGTTCAGCTAGCCGGGTTTCAATGTCCAGAACCACAGGTGCGGCCTCGTGTGCCCATGCACGCAAACGAACCAGTGCCCTGTCTACCATTCTTACCGGGCTGCCTGGTGCCGAGGAAGGGTCCAGTTTAATCTCTGGCCAGTAGGCATGGTAGCGGCGTGTCAGGCTGTTGTATTCCTCCATGCGTTGCTGTAAATCCGGCATATTAAAACGCGTGTCGGTACCACTTTGCGTTTCGAGTTCAATGCTACCGGTACGGGCCAGGGTCTCCAGTGCTGTCGTCAAGTGGTCACGTGTCGTTAGCATCTCGAACCAGCGTGCTGAGACTGGCCTCATACTCATGAAGCCTCCTTCATTACTTCGGGAAATAACGCACGGCGGACCAGGCCGCTGCGCAGTCTTCTGAGATCCAGTGCCACCAGGCCCAGATGGGCGAAAGCCGCGGTTGCCTGGAAACTGTAATGACGAAACAGCGACGTGAACCTGGTTTCCAGCTGAAGACGCTGCTGAGCGGCATCAATAGTTTTGTGATCAGCGGGTAATGATAGATGCTCGCGATAAAGTCGGATCATCTGCCTGATGCCGTCCTCTTTGAGGGAATTACCAGGCAGTAGCTGTTGCCAGTGATCCAGCCAGGCATCCGGTAGTGAATGACTTTTCTGCCATGATTCAGCAAGGTGGTGACAATCAGAACGCATGAAAGCATCGAGGCGTATTTCTCTTTCTTCACTGCTAAAGTCTCTCAGCATCGGGTCACTTAGCATCCAGGCTAATGCTGCATTCCCAGCCAACAAGTGCTGCAGGGCAGGGAGGTCAGCCAGGCGACTGAGCCAACGGATGGATTGTCTCCACTCTGTCGGTAACCAGGCGGCAATTTCATCGATATATTCGCGAAGCTGATCACGTAATGATTGCTCAATTTCGTGGCTGCTGTGTGAGACATTCATGCCCAGTACCCAATGACGCATAGAGGTATGGCGTACTACTAGCAGATAGTTCGCAAGTTCATCGGCCCCATGCAACTGAAACCAGACATCTTCACCGGGTCTTTGCCCATGGCGTGCCTGCAGGCGCGCCTGCACGTAGGAATAACGTGAGAGTGACTTTATCAATCAGATTTACCGCTGTCAGGCAGACCGATCAGTATCGCAGCGACTTCATTAACCGCTCCAACCAACTTACCTTCATCTAAACCTCTGCCGTGTACATTTTTCAGCTCACTCGCCGCTGCGCGTTCCATTTCAGAAATACGGTGGCTGACTTTCTGTTTATGGCGGAGGTGCATCGTCGTAATACGCTTGTTGGTGCGACGGGCAATAGTTGCTGAATGTTGTTGCGCATCCTGTATAGTATGACACGATAACTTCTTACATTCAGGGAAGCCGTTTTCTGCATCCTGTTCTGCCTTCAGCACGACATTCATCGCCTGACCGGCAGAAATAGAGAGTGCTTTATCCGGATTGTTGCTTGCCATGTCATCCTCCTTTTAACACCACTACAATCTACCACACCCGGAGACTTATTCAGAGGATCTCTGAGATATCTAAGTGGTCGGTAGATGTCTCATATCTAATCAGTCTAAAATCTATATTGATGTTTATTGATTATCAATATTCAGTTCTTTAACATTATTCAACAATGCAGCCATCATATTTTTACTTTGTGTCTTACCTAAACCTTTTTTTCTTGTTTCAAGATAATTATATAAAGCCTTTTTTAGCTCGGTTTTAGCAACAAACTCATCACTGTATTTCAAATTGAATATTTCTATTACTTTATCTGCAATCTCTGCATCAGGGCCTAACTTACATTTGTTTGAGAGGTATCTAACCAGGGCATCGTATCGATGTTCATCAATATATTGGCAGCGGTCCACATCAAGAATTTGTAATATTTCACCTATGTGAATGACTAACTGGGCTGAGGTATAGGTGCCAGTGCAAGCAATATACTCACTAAGCTCATCTATTTCTTTACTCATGTACATATTTCCTTTATTGCTTATTAGATTTCTAATTTAACATTCCGATAATAACACCGACACCTGCTTCAAACGTAATTGACACAGTATAAATTGGCTAATCCTGCGTATCCTGAGACCAGTAAACAGAACAAAAGATACACATCTGCCTATTTTGTTAACTAGCAGAGGGTGTGGCATAGCAATTGTTCAAGGATTGGCAGAATATGAAAGCCACGAAGAAGAGCGTGCATTTGTTAAAGCTATCGCACAAGGGTTAATAGAGGTAAGAGAAGGTAAAGAACAAAGCCTTGATGAAGTTAAGAAAAAACTGGGTATTAATATTTGAAAATATCAATATCTGATTCCGCATTTAATGACCTGGAAGCAATAAAAAGTTATTACAATGACGAAGGTGTTCCTCATGTAGGTGATGAATTTGTTATTGAGATAATTTCACATATTGAAATCTGCCTTGATTACAGTTTTAATGATTTTATAGTTAGAAGTAATAGCGTTAGTGATAGAATTCACGAAATTAATCATAACTGCTGTACGTCCACAAGCACAGCAAAAAACTTAACAGGGAGTTCCCAATGCCATTTTTAGATATTATCTGGTCAATGTTCGTATTTTTCCTTCTGATTGCCTGGATATGGGTTGTCATCTCAGTGATCGGCGACGTTTTCCGCAGCAAAGATATAGGCGGTTTTTCCAAGGCTTTCTGGATGTTGTTTGTCATCGTCATACCATGGCTGGGTGTGTTGAGCTATATACTCATCCGAGGCAGGGGAATGGAAGAACGTAATATGCAGGCCTACTCAGATGCCGCAGATCAGCAACGTGCCTATATTCAGGGTATCGCTGGTACCTCAACTGCCGACGAACTGACTAAGCTGGCTGAGCTTAAAGACAAGGGCGTTATCAATGACGCGGAGTTTGAAACTCAGAAAGCCAAGCTGCTTGGCTAAATAGCAACATATTCTGTTTCATTTATCTAAAGGCCTTTTTCTAAAGGCCTTTTTTTATTTCCCTCATTTCTATTGTCGAATTTTTGCCGGCTCGTAGTTTGACGGATTGCAGGGGCTCCTTATGCTGGGTGTAATTTCTTTTGCATTGAGCACATTATAGTTATGCGCCATCAACATCATCCCGCCTAACAGTCCAAGCCAAGAAGAAAAGTGGAAGCTTTCAAGGCTTATGTTGAATTACCAATAAGTTATTTGAATTATGTGTAATTACCATTGTAATTAGCTAACGTTGAAGCTAATCAGCGTCGCGTTCTTTGCGTCCGCTGAAGCGCCTTGTTAGCCATGATGTCATGTAGTCCACCTGACACATATTTATGAAGTACGCTCGATACCAGGGTTTGATATGGAATTCCTTCTTCTAGTGCACGTCTTTGAAGAGACTCAAGGTCACGACTTGAAATCCTTATATTAATTCGTTTATCTTTTTTAAAGGTCTCTTCTGCAGCAGCTTGCAACATTTTTTTACGCTTAGGAGTGAGAATTGATTTGAACTCACCCGCCTCAAAATCTTTAAGGATTTCATTTTCCTCTTTGCTCAGTTTAATATCATTCATTTGGCTTCTCCTAGATATTGCTTTGTAGCTTTTCTGCTAGGTATTACAGTCTTTAAAAATATTTCTTTTCGATTTTCAACATAGGGTACAAGATATACATAATCATCGATGTTGATAACAAATACACGTTGATGAGGATATTTTTCTCCATCAGGATGTTCAATATCATCTAATAATTCACCCTGTTGTAAATAGAAAACAACATCCTCAAAGGAAATTCCGCGTTCCGCAATCAACTGTTGATTTTTTGTGGAATTCCAATTAATTGGCTTCATAGTATGAAGTATAACATGGATGTGTGCCTATTGGCATCAGGTGTAGTTTGTTATTATATTGGCTAACAGGTATTAGCTGGACAATTGCCGTGTTTAAACATGGTCTGAAAACACTATAGATTCCTCAATAGCAGACATTTTCGAGCAAGCTGATTTTGTCTCAGTTCGGTACAGTGGTTTTGCCCCGAAAAAGTAGACCACTAGTTAAGTCCAGTTTCCTGCTCTTCAAAATCTACTGGACTGATATATCCTATGTAACTATGACGACGTTTTCG
>DAOVWW010000339.1 GCA_030636465.1 Gammaproteobacteria bacterium | reverse complement strand
AACGCTTTTTCCCAAAACTATTTGGCGGTGGCCACGCTTATCTGGAACTTACTGGTGAGGATCTGCTGGATGCGGGTGTTACGGTCATGGCTCGGCCTCCAGGAAAAAGAAACAGTACTATCCACCTGCTATCTGGTGGTGAAAAAGCGCTTACTGCTGTCTCTTTGCTGTTCTCCATATTTGAACTTAATCCGGCACCTTTCTGTCTGCTGGATGAAGTCGATGCACCTTTGGATGAGGCCAATGTTTCACGTTATTGTGAGACCCTGAAATCAATGGCTGAGCATACTCAGTTAATATTTATTACACACAATAAAGTGACGATGGAGTCAGCGGGTACACTGATAGGTGTCACCATGGCTGAAGCCGGGGTATCCAGAATAGTCAGTGTAAATCTCAATGACGCAGAGAAACTGGTGGCTGGCTGATGGAATTAAGAACGGCTTTGTTTCTTCTTGGCATGATCGTCATTGTGATTATTGCTTTTGTTTCATTTCATCGTTCCCAGCAGAAACCGTATAAATTACCTAGAAGATTGCATAGAAGAAATAAAGGCGAAAATAGTGAGGTAGATCCATTATTTGAACCTCGGCAGGGGCCTTTAAGCTACAAACAAGCTGATTCAAATCAGGCGAGTAGCGCCCCTCAAATTTCTGAAGCCGATAACCCCGTTGATGAACCTGATGATGAGATAGATTATAAGCGGGATGCTGAAATAACACCTGCACCATTGATTGTCGAAAAAGAACCGGACGCTTCAGATACTCTCGAACTTGATCTCCAGCCTTCTGATAAAAAGGAGGATAAGGGGCCCCATAAAGAAATTGAGTATGTGGCGCTGCTTCGTGGTGTGGAAAGTATTTCAAGAGACCAGGCCCTGGGTGTGTATCGCCAGCATGAATACACCATGGAAAAACAAAACAGGCTCTATGGTTTTAATATCGCTAATGGTTTATGGCGAAACCTTGAGCATGAAGAGCAGGATTGCAAATACCGGGATATATGCCTGACAATTCAGATGTCTGATCATGATGGGCCTGTATCGGAGTCCGAGTTGCATCGATTTTCACAGATGAGTCTGGAAGTGGCAGAAGAACTGGACCGGCCAATTGTTTTTTCCATGGACTTTGACGAAGCACTGCTTGCGGCCAAGGATCTTGACAGGTTCAGAAAGGATCACGATATTATTCAGATCGTTAGTATAGTTGCGCGCAGTGAAAATGGCTTAACCATGAATGCAGTTCACCGTGAGGCGGAAAAACTTGACCTCCACTACAGTGAAGACAATATTTATCATCGCATACGCAAAAATGCAGACAAGCAGGAAGATATATTATTCAGCATGGCGAACATGTTTAAACCCGGTGAGCTGCCTAAAGATAATGATGATATGCATACGGGCGGGCTGACATTATTCATGCGCCTGCCTGCAGTTTCAAAACCTGTTGATGTGTATAACGACATGATCAAGACCGCAACTAGTCTCGCTACCCGTTTAAACGGCATACTTGTCGATCAGGAAACCCGCCCGGTTAACGAGAGCATGACTATCGGTCAGACGAAAAAAATACTTAAGCTGGCCAGTAGTATGGATGCAAGAGGTATCTCTGCTGGCAGTGAACTGGCGAACAGGCTTTTTTAAGATTGAGATTCTCTTACCGAGAGTGACTAGCTGATGAATATTAGTGAGCAGTTTGAGCAGCTACGGAAAAGCTTAAGAGAATATAACCAGCACTATTATGTACTGGACGATCCTCTGGTTCCAGATGCGGAATATGATCGTGTATTTCGTCAGTTACTTGATCTGGAAAAACAGTACCCGGAGTATCTCACTACTGACTCACCAACTCAGCGTGTGGGTGACAAGCCTCTTTCCCATTTCGAATCAGTCCAGCATGAATTGCCTATGCTATCTCTGACAAATGCAATGGATGAAGTTGAAGCCAGAGATTTTGACCGACGTATCAGGAAAAAGCTTGCAACAGCCAGTACTGAAGACAAGACTGAATTTGTTGTTGAATACAACGTCGAACCCAAGCTTGATGGTCTGGCAATTAGTCTTTTATATGAAAATGGTGTGCTGGTACGGGCGGCGACGAGAGGGGATGGCCAGACAGGTGAAGATGTCACCCAGAATGTCCGTACGATTGATAGTATCCCCTTACGTTTATTAATTGAAAACCCGCCTGAAACACTTGAAGTACGTGGTGAAGTGTACATGCCTAAGGCTGGGTTTGAAGAACTTAATAAACAACAGCTAAAAGAAGGCAAAAAGCCATTTGCTAATCCACGCAACGCCGCAGCAGGAAGCTTACGTCAGCTGGATCCGGTCATCTCTGCATCCAGGCCGCTGGATATATTTTGTTATGCAGTAGGTAAAACCTCGGGAATAGATTTGCCTGATTCTCAATCCGGCAGGCTGGCAGCCTTGAAAAATATTGGACTCAGAATTTGCCCTGAGATAGATGTAGTGCAGGGCATAGACGCCTGTATTGCCTATATGCAGGGCCTAGGCAGCAAGCGTAATGCTTTACCGTATGAAATTGACGGCGTCGTT
>DAOVWW010000229.1 GCA_030636465.1 Gammaproteobacteria bacterium | reverse complement strand
GGCTTTAACTGAAATTGCACATCCAGACTTTAGAGAGGAAATTGCAAGAGATTATTTTGATGGGAAGGTGTATTAAAACACCATTTTTATAAAGATAAAACCCCCTTGATCTTTAGCTCTTTATCCTTGATCTGTTTTCAAGCTGCCTGATGATCCCCTGTCTGCTTATTCAGCCAGGCCATATCCGCCTGGCTGCCCTCAATTTCCATATCCCAGTCACCATTTTCATGCATAGACTGGTTTAATACACTGAATCGCTGGAATATTTTTGCGCGTAAGCCGCCATCGGCTACCGGCACAGTGATCGTTTGCCGAAAACGTAAGCGGCTAAAATGTTCGTCTATGGCCTGTAAAAGAAATTCAATGCCCTCGCCTGTTCTGGCAGAAACCCAGACTTTTGTAATGACATCTTCTTCATTTCGTTCAAGCCCTGCTTCGCGCTCAGTCAGATCAACCTTGTTGTAGACAGTAATAACAGGTATCTCACTGGCTTCTATTTCTCTCAGTACTTCATTGACCTGCTCTATATTTTCAAGACGACGTTCTGAAGAATGATCAACGACATGCAGCAGTAATGAGGCATCACTGACTTCTTCCAGAGTAGAATGAAAAGCCTCAACCAGCGAATGCGGCAAGTGGCTAATAAATCCAACCGTATCGGCCAGTATGATATGCCCTGCGTTGGTAAGATCCAGACGCCTCATGGTTGGATCCAGGGTGGCAAACAGCTGGTCAGCCTGGTAAACATTGGCACCGGTCAGGGTATTAAAGATAGAAGATTTCCCTGCATTGGTATAGCCCACCAGTGAAACTGTCGCGACGGGGATCTTTTTCCTGGCTTTACGGCTTTGCGTGCGGCGTTTTCTGACTTTCTCCAGTCGTGCACGCAATGTTTTGATGCGTTGCCCCAGCAAGCGACGGTCGGTCTCGAGCTGAGTTTCGCCCGGCCCTCTTAGACCTATACCCCCTTTCTGCCGTTCAAGATGGGTCCAGCCTCTGATTAAGCGGGTAGATAAATGACGTAACTGAGCAAGTTCAACTTGAAGCTTGCCTTCATGGCTTTTTGCGCGGGTAGCGAAAATATCAAGAATCAGGCCGGTTCTGTCAATAACCCGACATTCTAAAATCCGCTCCAGGTTTCTTTCCTGCACCGGCGAAATGATGTGATTGATCAGAACAAGCTGGGCGCCTGTATCTTTCAGGACCTGGCGAATTTCCTCGGCTTTGCCTTTACCAACAAAGTGGGCGGGATCGGGGCTACGACGGCTGCCTGTTACCCGGGCAACAGGTAGTGCCCCGGCTGAGCGTGCAAGCAGGTCAAGCTCAGACAGGGATTCATCATCCCGTTGACGATTGAAATGTATGTGTACAAGAACGGCCGCTTCAGCACCGTCTTCGACTGATAGGTCCGCTATAGAACGTTGTGTTGAATCTTCTGTTAGATCACTGATTACCGGCACTGTCCTGGTCATTTGAATGGTCGTTTGAATGGTCACTTGCATGGTCATCAAGTGAAAGTTTAACGGCACGCGATGGCACTACAGTAGAAATAGCGTGCTTATAAATCATCTGGCTGACTGTATTTTTCAGTAACACGACAAACTGGTCGAACGATTCTATCTGTCCCTGCAGCTTAATCCCGTTGACGAGAAAAATAGACACAGGAACTCTCTCCTTGCGAAGAGTATTTAGATATGGATCTTGCAGTGTAAGCCCTTTTGGATTCGACATGATGTCTCCTTAATAATTATTTATTGTTTTCAGTATTGCTTTGTATGCTTTACTAATACCCTTGTTAATTTAATACTGCTAACCGTATGACAGTATATGTCCGGTCAGTTTTCATAAAATCAACTAGCCTGCTCACCTCACTCTATTGCCATGTTCTCTATGGCAATCCTCCATGAATGCTAACAGGCACGCGATCAGCCGACAGAACCCTGAACACTAGTCGTTTTTTGGATAAATTCCAAGACTTTTTCAGGAAAATCTTCATTCATAGTATCAAAATACTCAAGTTCCGGGTCATTTCTGAGCCAGGTCAACTGACGTTTTGCCAGCTGCCGGGTGCTAAACAGGCAACGTTGACGCATTTCCTGATAATCCAGTTTTCCTTCCAGGTACTCCAGTACCTGGCGATATCCTACAGCCCGCATCGCAGGAAGACTGCCGTCCAGCCCCTTAGATTTAAGTCTTTCCACCTCTTCAATAAAACCCTGATCAAACATCAGCTCGAGCCTTTTCTCAATGCGCGCGTGCAGCAAGCTGCGATCAGATGGCCAGATACCAATTTTAACTATATTCCAGGGAATTTCCGGCTGTTGCTTCTGCGCATGCTCTGACGGACTAATCCCGCTCAGCTCAACTATCTCAAGCGCCCGCTGAATTCTCTGCCTGTCATTTACATTGATCCGCTTTGCCGATTGCGGGTCTATCTTAGCTAGCCTTTCATGCAAGGACTGCCAGCCATTTTCTTCTGCCTCAGCTAACAGCCTGTCGCGCACAGCATTATCAGCGGGTGGCAAGTCAGGCAAACCATGTTGTAAAGCACGGAAGTAAAACATCGTGCCCCCGACCAGCAACGGAAGCCGGCCCTGCTCTGATATCTTATCCATCAATTGCAAAGCATCCTGACGAAATTCATCAGCAGAATACGCCTCTGAGGCATCGCGTATATCTATCAGAGCATGCGGGTGGAGTGCCATTTCCTCGGCTGAGACTTTAGCCGTACCGATGTCCATTTCTCTATATACCTGACCAGAATCGACACTGATCAGGTCTACCGGCAGGTGATCGGCTAACTGCATAGCCAGGCCCGTTTTGCCGGCGGCGGTAGGGCCCATCAGGAAGATGGCGGTTGGTTTGTCGGTGTTTTCGGTCATAGCGGTTGGCTTCAATGGGGTCAGAGCCGTGAGGAACCGGGTCTGACCCCGGATCGATCTGGCTTTGTTTTACGGTTTATGGTTTATGGTTTACGTAATACCTAATACGTAAAACGTTCTCATTGCCCCCGCATAAATATCTTATCAATCTCTGCAATACTAAATTGTTTCCAGGTAGGCCGTCCATGATTACACTGGTTGCTACGTTCGGTCTGCTCCATTTCACGCAGTAAGGCGTTCATCTCTTCTATCGTCAGCTGTCGGTTTGCCCGGATGGAACCGTGGCAGGCCATGGTAGAGAAGATTTCATCTACACTATCTTCCATCCTGCTGGACCGGCCATGTTCGGACAAATCCGATAGAATGTCTCGTATCAAGGTGGGGATATCAGCCCTGGCAAGCATTTCAGGGACGGATCGGATCACAACACTAGCATCAGTTATCACTTCAACTTCAAACCCTATTTCATTGAAGTAATTAATATTTATTTCTACCGATTTCAGCTCTTCCGGACTCAATGCAAGATGCACCGGCACCAGCAAAGGCTGTGTAGCCAACTGTTTCTTGTCGAACTGAGACTTTAATTTTTCATAGCCAATTCGTTCATGGGCTGCGTGCATATCGACGATCACCAGGCCCTGGGTATTTTCTGCCAGGATATATATTCCATGTAGTTGTGCGAGAGCAAACCCTAAAGGAAATTCATCACCCTGCTCACTTCCTGTTGGGCTGCCCGCTGTTTGTACATTTTGGTTAAAACCATCTGTCGTGCTGGTATAGAGTTTTTCCAGGCCTGACATCTGCTCCTGCACGGAATTGATGCTCCCTGATGCATCAAATCTACGCTGAGCAAACTGAAACGTTCCAGCACTGCGCGAATCGCTGGCGCTAGAATAATTTGC
>DAOVWW010000171.1 GCA_030636465.1 Gammaproteobacteria bacterium | reverse complement strand
CTAATGTCAGTCTGAATAATTATTAGTTATTGCAAGGTTTTACAGACTCAACCGGTCTCTAAGGGTATGCACTCAAAAAACAGACATTTTGAAACGCTGGTCAAGGCATTTTCGAGCGAACTGTACCGTTTCGGTTATGGCTTGTGCCACAACACTGCACAGGCTGAAGACCTGGTACAGGAAACATTTTTGCGTGCCTGGAAATCCTTTGACAAACTGCGTGATACAAATTCTGCACGTGCCTGGCTATATACGATTTTACGTCGTGAAAATGCACGTATATATGAGCGCCAACGGCCTGAGGCTCGTGCGCCGGAAAACCTGCCAGAGGTTGCTGTCCGTGGCACAGATACTAGCGTAGAAGCACTGGTTTTGAGAAAACAGTTAAGTGAACTCAGTGTGGAATACCGCGAGCCACTTATGCTACAGGTGATTGCAGGCTTTAGCACCGAAGAGATTGGGAATATCATGGAAATATCAACCAATGCCGTGATGACGCGCCTGAGCCGTGCACGAAGAATGCTGCGTGAATCACTGCAGCAAGAACACATGCAACTTTCTACAGGTACTTTATGATGGACTGTCTCGAATGCCGCCGCGAACTGCTGATCGACCCACGTACGGAGACAATCGATCTTCTCTCACATATTACCAAGTGTAAGCCATGCAAACAGGAGCGTGAAAAACTTTTATCCCTCGAAGATGCACTGGAAAAGAGTCTTCACTTCGAAATTCCTATAGGCCTGGCTGACCGCGTGCTCGACATTGGTCAAAACGAAGATATCTTAGATACCTCCAATAATGGAAGCAGGGGGGCTTTTTCTGGTCGTGTCTGGCAAATGGCTGCAAGCATAATTCTCGGTGTTGGCCTCATGGTGTACCTCGGACTCAATCAGTTCTCCCCGGTAAGCAATGTCTACGCTCTGGAAACAGCCGTAATTAACCACATCACTGATGAGCTACCACAACTGCACGAAAAACATGAGGTCAGCAATGCAAGACTGACTAATATCATGACGGCCATCAATACAGAAACAACAAATAACATCGGGCAACTAAACTCAGCCAGTAAATGTCAGATCCGTAAAAATTCCGGGGCGCACCTGATACTTAATGGTGAAAACGGCCCTGTTACAGTACTGGTAATGCCTGGTGAACACATTGATAAAGACTTGCAGATTACCAGCTCCCGCTTTAAGGGTACCATCTACCCAACACCCTATGGCAGCATTGCTGTGGTGGGTGAAAAAGGCGAACAAATATCACCCATTGCAGAAAAGATGCTGCGAAATATTACTGCGGCTAACAGCTAGCAGGCTTCCAAAAGATCGCTTCGACAACAAATTTTAAGAAAAGTTTTTTCTTTATTTTTGTCATGTTTTCTCACCTCCTCAGGTCTTATAAGTAACAGGCAACAAACAATGTGTCTGTAATTGATACTGTAAACAATGAGGATAAAATCATGAAAAAACTTAACACAATGATAATTGCTGCAAGCTTACTTACAGCACCCTTAAGCTCTTATGCTGCCGATGTTAATCTTGATGACATGTACCATTATGAAAACTTCAGTGCTTATGGAGCCGTACAGTCAGGTAGCCCGAATAAGCATATTAAAGTCACACTTGATGATATGTACCGCTATGATGATTTTACTCCATACAATCATGAGTCAGATCAGCAGAACAGTAATGAAATAGCTGGCACATCAGTTTTTTCATCAACTGCGAAATCGATACCGAGTACAGCTTTGTATCACACTTATTAAAATAGGACCTGAAAATTCAGGCAAAGGCTCATCCAGCAGGATGGGCCTTTTTTATTAATATTAAACTCCCTGCCTTCACGCTAATTCTCTATAGTATTCTAGCTGGCAAATACATTGTATGATGAGACTGTAAATTTATTCACTCAGGCAGTCATAACATGCAAAGCTTTGGTTGGCGATATTCAGGCTATCTCATTCTGATGTGCAGCATTCTGATGTCAGGGTGCAATGAATCAGTAGAAAAGCCGGCAAAAAAGAAGAAACCGGTTCATCTGGTTGAGACTATACAGGTCAATATAGAGAGCATTGGTCTGACACAAATCCGGACCGGCAGTCTGGCTTCCAGTCGTGAAATAAAAATCTACAATCAGGAAGAAGGAGCCATCATAGAGATGCCTTTCTTCGAAGGCGATGTAGTCAAAAAAGAAGATGTTGTAGTCCACCTTGATGACAAAATTTTGCGCGCTAACCTGAATCGCGCCCAGGCAACACAGCGCAAGGCGAAGCTTGACCTGAAACGTATCCGCGATCTATATAAGAAGAAACTCAGCTCTGATGAAGCGCTGAATCGCAGCGAAACAGACCTTACTATCGCCACAGCTGACGAACAGATGCTTGCCATCCGCCTGGGTTATACAGTCATCAAGACACCTATCAGCGGCGTTGTCAGCCAGCGTTTGAGCGAACCCGGTAATATCGCTGAGCGTTACACTCATCTGCTTACCATTTCGGATCATTCCGCACTGGTGACCGAGGTCAATGTCTCTGAGCTGCTGGTATCACATTTAAAGCTTGAAGATAGTGTAACGGTCACTATTGATGCCCTGGGCAAGGATGTATTCATTGGAGAAATTAGCCGAGTCCATCCTAACCTCGACCCCCTGACCCGCCGTGGTACCGTAGAGGTTACACTACACCCTGTACCCGATGGTGCTCGTCCGGGGCAATTATGCCGGGTAAAATTTAGCACCCGCGCCGCAGAACGTTTAATGATTCCTTTCAGAGCTCTGCGACAGGATGCTGCAGGTGAATACGCTTTTCTACTTGATGGCAAAATAGTAAAACGTACGGATATTCTCACCGGCCTGCGTATAGGTGAACAGGTTGAAGTCCTGCAGGGGCTGACTGCCGGCCAGCGCATTGTCACCAAAGGCTTTCTGGATCTCGTCGACAACAAGCCGGTCAAAGATATCTCTAAGCTAGCCGATCACCCGGCTACGCCACAGGGCTGATAATAATATGGCCGATAGTAACAGCCGGCTCGGGTTTAAAAAGATCGTGGCACGCAGTGGCGGTCTTGCAGCCTGGTCTATACGTCATCCTATAGGTGTCAGCATGATCGCCATCGCCGTTGTTGTGCTGGGTGGTTTTGCCCTTGGCAAACTGGCTATCGACCTGCACCCGCACATCATCTATCCGGAAGTGCGTGTACGCATACTTGACCCGGGAGTGCCGGCGACCGTAATGGAAGACCAGGTCACGCGACAACTGGAAGAACAGCTGGCCGTTACTGAAGATGCCATCGCCGTACAGTCTAGTACGACTCTCGGTGCCACCTCTGTTGACCTTTCTTTTGGTTATGGTAAGGATATCGATATCGCCCTGCGTGATGCCAGCACCCGTCTCGATCGTGCCAAACGATTTCTTCCTGAAAGCATCAGCCCACCCATTATTTACAAACGCGACCCATCACAAATTCCGGTACTGGAATTTGTTGTCAGTTCATCTGTACGCGACACCGTGGAACTGCGCACCTGGGTAGACGATGTGTTGCGCAAATGGTTTATCAACCTGCCCGGTGTTGCTGCTGGTGAGGTCGGTGGTGGTGTCACACGTGAAATTCACATACAGCCTGACCAGCAAAGGCTGGCCGGTGTCGGGCTTGATTTGAATGCAATAATTACAGCAGTGCAACGCGGTAACCGTGAAGACCCGGCTGGGCGCCTGCGCATGAGTGGTCAGGAGGTAAGTGGCAAGATCAGTGGTCGTTTCAGCAATCTGGAACAACTGCGCATGCTGCCGTTAAGCCTGGCTGACGGCAGCATCATTTATCTGCATGAGGTAGCAGAAATCCTCGATGCCCACGAAGATGAGCGCATCCGTGTGCGGGCCAATATGGTGCCCGGGGTGAAACTGTCTATACAGAAACAGCCTACGGCCAACACTATCAGCGTCGTCGATGAAGTACAGCAGCGCCTGGCCTGGCTACATGCGCAAAACCTGCTGCCCGAAGATATCACCCTGACTACCGTTTCAGATCAGTCTATCTACATCCGCCAGGCAGTCAAAAACTCGGCCTCGGCAGCAATCTCCGGCGCTATTCTGGCAATGATAGTTGTCTATTTTTTCCTCGGCAATCTAAAACGCACCCTGATTATTGGCAGTGCCATTCCCATTGCCATAATGGTGACGTTTATCTTCATGGGCCTCGGCGATCTAAGCCTGAACATCATGACCCTGGGAGGGCTGGCCCTGGGTGTTGGCTTGCTGGTCGACAATACCATCGTCATGCTGGAAAACATTTACCGCCATCAAGTAGAAGGAGAATCAGCAGAAGAAGCCGGTGTTCATGCCGCAGCCGAGGTCAATAGTGCTATCGTCGCATCAACCAGCACTAACCTATCAGCAGTGCTGCCGTTCCTGTTTATTGGTGGTCTTACCGGTCTTTTATTCCGCGAGTTAATATTTACAATTTCGGCAGCGATCCTTGCATCAATGGTTATCGCCCTCACCCTGGTACCGGCCTTAGCCGCCAAAGTAAAGGCAACAAAACCATCAATACTGCGCCGAACTATGGATTCGGGCATGCTCTGGCTACAGAATAAGTATGCTCAATTGCTGCAACCGGTTTTACGCCATTCCTGGGTGGTACCATT
>DAOVWW010000237.1 GCA_030636465.1 Gammaproteobacteria bacterium | reverse complement strand
GGTACGGTCATCATCGAAAAAATGGTCTACCCAGTTAGCGAATTGGTGTGACCTGTTAAGTACATACTCGAAGCTCTCTGAGACAGGGTCTGCATGGAGGTCTTCATCTAATTCCTGGTAATTCCAGAAATCGCTCAGTGGTTTGGGTTCTTCTTTAGCTTTGTTAGTGTCGGCTTCCTGGGCAATCAGGGGTGAGCTTAACCCCAAAGCTAAAATACTGAGGAATATTCTTAGTCGAGGGGTAACAATTGTATTTTTCATAAATAAGCGCCTATATATTAACAGGACAGAGATAGACTCGTAGTAAACAGTATACGTCGAAAAATGTAAGCTAACTTTGATCTGGGTCAATCAGGAATTTAATGTGGTTTGAGACCGAATCAGTGGGCGCTGAGGTGATATTGTTTGATATTATAGGTGCCAATTTTCTCAAAATTACACTTAACATCATAAATGAATAAACCCCGGGTAAAAATACGCCGACGCGAAGTTTCATCTGACAATAAGCTCGATGACAATCTGTCACCCCTCCTTAATAGAATCTATCGGGCTCGTAAAATTTCCAGCATGGATGAACTGAATTATGGGCTGAAATATTTACCGTCTCCATTATTAATGAAGGGCATGCAGCAAGCTGTAGTATTGCTTGCGAGTCACCTTAAGGATAATAAAAAGATACTCATAATCGGGGACTTTGATGCTGATGGGGCAACATCGACAACTGTGATGATGAAAGGGTTGCGTGCCATGGGGATAAAGCAGATCTCATTTCTCATTCCTGACCGCTTCAAGTTTGGCTATGGATTGACACCTGAGATCGTTGATGTGGCGGCAGAGAGAAAGCCGGATCTGATTATCACTGTCGATAATGGCATTGCCAGTGTTGACGGTGTCGCAAGAGCAAAAGAACTGGATATGCGAGTGCTGGTCACTGATCACCATTTACCCGGTAATGAGCTGCCCGATGCAGATGTGATCATTAATCCTAATCAGGATGGTGATGAATTCCCGAGTAAAAACATTGCTGGAGTCGGGGTGGCGTTTTACCTGTTGCTGGCATTGCGATCTCATTTGCGTGACGAAAACTGGTTCAGCCAGCAAAATATCGCAGAACCTAATCTTGCCGGGCTGCTGGATATCGTTGCGCTGGGGACTGTAGCGGATGTGGTGCCACTTGACCATCTGAACCGTATTCTGGTTAAGCAGGGCCTGGCACGCATCAACAACAGGCAAGCCTGTCCCGGCATATTGGCTTTGATTGACGTAGCAGGCCGCAAAGTAGGGAATCTTGCTGCATCTGATTTGGGTTTTGCGGTTGCACCACGTTTGAATGCCGCAGGACGCATTGAAAACATGTCTATCGGCATTGAATGTTTACTGGCTGAGGACAGTGAGACTGCCCACGAGATCGCCGTTCGGCTGGATGGGATTAATCAGGAAAGACGCTCTATCGAAGGTGAAATGAAGATTCAGGCGCTGAATGATCTGAAAAAAATTCAGCTGGATGAGAGCAAAGACATGGCGGTTGGTTTGTGTATTTATGATCCTAACTGGCATCAGGGCGTGATCGGTATCCTGGCTGCCAGGATTAAAGAGCGCTTTCACCGTCCGGTGATTGCCTTTGCGCCGGCAGGTGATGAGATGGAAGGCATTAAAGGCTCTGCCCGTTCAATACCCGGTCTACACATACGCGATGCACTGGATGCCGTCGCCACGCGACATCCAGGTTTGATCACAAAATTTGGCGGCCATGCGATGGCAGCAGGCTTGTCATTACCAGAAGAGAGCTACCAGGCGTTTAGCCAGGCGTTTAATGAAGAGGTCCAGCGTCAGCTGGGTGACATGCCGCCGGAAAAAGTCCTGATGACTGATGGTGAGCTGAACACGACTGAGCTGGATATTAATACCGCGACATCATTACGTCAGGCAGGGCCATGGGGGCAGCATTTTCCTGAACCCTTGTTTGAAGGTGACTTTGAAGTAGTTGAAAAGCGTATCGTTGGCAAGAACCATCTAAAGATGCAGCTCTCTGCAGGCACACTTCCTGTTGATGCGATTATGTTCAATATTCAGGACGGTGATGAGCTGTTGGCACGGGGCAGGGTGCATGTCGTGTATACGCTGGATATCAATGAGTACCGCGGCAGGAAGTCTGTGCAGATGATGGTTGAGCATATGCAGGCAGTCTAATCGCTTGCTTCCCGGTTATAAAAATGTCAAATTTAAGAGTTTAATTATCCACATGTGTTGGTTAATTAAGTACTCAGGAAATTTATAAAATAAGGAGAATAAAAAATGGCTGGTAAATTCGTCATAACAAAAGGCAAAGACAATAAATTCTATTTCAATCTTAAAGCAGGCAATGGTGAAGTCATTCTTACCAGCCAGGGTTATAAAGATAAGGGAGGCTGTTTGAACGGCATTGAATCAGTGAAAAAGAATTCACAGGAAGAAGCCCGTTTTGAAATCAAAACTTCCAGCAACGATAAAGAATATTTTGTACTGAATGCCACTAACGGCCAGGTTATCGGTAAAAGCCAGATGTATAAATCCGGCAGCGGTTGCAGCAATGGCATGAAATCTGTTGCGACTAATGCCGCAGATGCAACAACTGCTGACGATTCCAAATAAATATTGAAACTCCGGTTTAATATCAAAAACAAATGTAAAAAAGGATTTTACTCATGAAAATAAGATATTTAGTTCCAGCCATTCTGCTGGTCATCGGCTCTGTTAGCCAGGCGATAGCAGCAACAGAAAAACCCAATATCCTCGTCATCTGGGGAGATGATATCGGCCAGTCCAATATCTCTAACTACACTCGTGGCATGATGGGTTACAAAACACCCAATATTGACCGTGTGGCTGAAGAAGGCATGGTTTTTACCGATTATTATGCCGAGCAGTCCTGTACAGCAGGGCGTTCATCTTTTATAACCGGTCAGAGTGTATTCCGTACCGGCCTCAGTAAAGTAGGCCTGCCAGGCGCTAAAGAAGGTCTGAGCGAGAAAGATCCTACCATCGCAGAAATGCTCAAACCACTGGGTTATACGACAGGGCAGTTTGGTAAAAATCACCTTGGCGATCAGGACGATATGTTACCGACCAACCATGGTTTTGATGAGTTCTACGGCAACCTTTATCATTTAAATGCCGAAGAAGAGCCAGAAAATGAGGATTACCCGAAGGATCCAGAATTTAAAAAGAAGTTTGGTCCACGTGGTGTTATCCATTCCTGGGCTAACAAGGATGGTACACAGAAGATAGTTGATACCGGACCACTCACAAAAAAACGTATGGAAACGGTTGATGATGACACGTCTGACCGTGCCATTGAGTTTATTAAAGAGGCAAACAAAGCAGGGACGCCGTGGTTTGTCTGGTGGAGTGGTACCCGCATGCATTTCCGTACACATGTGAAGAAGGAGTTGCGTGGTATCTCAGGTCAGGATGAGTATTCAGATGGTATGGTCGAGCATGACATGCACGTCGGTAAATTCCTCAAGTTGCTGGATGAGCTGAAGATCACTGACAATACTATGGTTTTTTATTCAACGGACAATGGTCCGCACATGAACACCTGGCCGGATGCCGGCATGACACCATTCCGTGGTGAGAAGAATACCAACTGGGAAGGTGGCTGGCGGGTGCCCTCGATGGTCCGCTGGCCCGGCCACATCAAGGCTGGATCGATATCCAATCAGATCATG
>DAOVWW010000081.1 GCA_030636465.1 Gammaproteobacteria bacterium | reverse complement strand
TTATCACCGCTCCCGCTAGTCATAGTTAGCACCCTGTTTTCCCCGCTACCTGTAACATCAATTTCAAATAGTTTCTTTGCTGTGTCCTTAGCTTCTGGAAGTATAGCCAGCTTGTTACCGGATATTTCATAACGGGTAATCGTCTGCCACTGGTTTTCCTTTTTTACACAAGAAAATACTTTCCCATCCTTAAAGCTTGTGTAGGCAGGTGAATTACCCAATTTACTGTAATTATCAGTCCATTTTACACCTTCTATTTGATCTGAGACTTCAGTGCTGCATGCCTGAATAAATATAGAAAATAAAACAAGAAAAACAGAATTTTTCATGATGGTTTCCATAGTGGTTTTCATAGGTGTTGTACAGGAAGCAATATCTTATGTTTATTTGTAGGTTTATTCCACAATACTACTATGTCAACTGAATGGAATAAACACCTGCACTATAACGTCTGAGTAGTATTGCATTATAGATATGGTGAACATAGTGAGCCTTAAAAAATATCTTCTGTTTACGCTACTTTTTAACCTGATGACATTATCGTCTTTTGCGTTGGATAATTTACCAGTAATCCACACCAGTGATGAAGCTGAAGCAGCACTTGAAATAGTAAGCAAGAAAATCACTAGCTCAGCAAAAAAGGCTGACCTGTATGTGACTAGAGGTGATATATATTTTCTGCTGCACGAGTTTGAAAGCGCAGAGGAAGATTACACTACGGCTCTTGAGCTAGATGAAAATATTGATGCCGCTTATTATGGCCGCGGTATGGCTTTAGGCAGGATGGGTTTTGTAAAAGAAGGAATAGCTGACTTAAGTGTTTTTATATCACGCCATCCTGAAAGTTCTCTGGCATACACCAAGAGAGGGGTAAGATACATCTGGTTGGGTGATAGTGATAATGCATTTAAGGACCTGAGCAAAGCAGTGCAACTTGATTCCAGTAATGCAGAAGCTCATGATGATCTTGGGGTAGTACTCGCACAGAAAGGTGAATATGCGAAAGCACTAAATCATTTTCATATAACCATCAACTTAGACCCTACTTATCAAAAAGCCTACCACAACATAGCAATGGTTTATTTCATTACGGATAATGATAGCGAAGCGCTGCATTCAGTTAATAATTCTTTAAAACTGGCACCGGAATATCACGACTCATTATTATTGAAAAGTAAAATACTCGAGGCTATGGGAAAATATGAGGAAGCAAGGGAAATAAAAGAGGACGCGGCTTTCGTGCCTGTAAGTGATGACTGGAGTGAGCATGCCCCTGTTCAGTAGGAACTGAGTGGTGATAGTATGGACAACTTGAAAAAAATATCTTCAAGCTTAGATGCTCGAGTTCATCCGTGGATGCATATTCGGGCTGCGTTCAGCTATTAACGCAAATTCTGTTCAAATGTGTGCGTATGTAATCATCAGTCTGGTGAGTAGCCGCTTCTTCAGCCATTTTTGCCTCTTTGTATGACTTGTATTCACCGAGAAAGATGAGCTTGCCAAGGATACTGAGAGTTGCCTGATATTTACCTGTGGAGCTACTGTAACCGACCATGATAGTTGCCTCTGTGGTGACTATGTTTAGTAGTTCCTTTAACTATAGACGCTTATCTGGAATGTGGTATATTTTTCTCGATAAGTGATGGAATAGCCGTAGAGAATGAGTGAGAAGGTGGCGTTCCTTTGACGTAGATAGAGACCCCAACAGAACAGGTTTTATGATAAATCGACACAGCAAGAGCGCTAACATTTGGATGGTAAGAAAAAATACTTTTCTTCTTACATGCTTCGCAATCTTTCTCCTGGCGCCAGTGAATTTTATCTACGCTGATAAAAAGTCGTTTACGCAGAACATTAATCCCCGTTACATCATCTACTACAATAGCACCGCATCGCCACTATCTTCTATGCTGGGGACGCCATACACACATATAATTCTATCTTTTGTCACCGCCAGAATTGATGAAAATAATACTCTCCGGCTACATCTTCCTGAACGATTGAACCCTTCTTGGGGAGTTGTGCCGGAACTACAGGCACAGGGCAAGAAGGTCATGATTTCATTTGGCGGGGGCGATTTTCAAGCGCCTGACTATTTTCCGCTTGTTGGGCGCGAGGAGGAGCTTGCGAAGCTGTTGGCTGCTTTCGTAGACGCGCAAAAACTAGATGGGATAGATATAGACTTTGAGGCCAGCAGTACATTCCACACGCTGCGTCCGCCAGGAACAATTAATGGCCGTGATTTTTTAATCACACTAACTAAGGAATTACGGAAACAGTTACCTGCGCCTGACTATTTACTCAGCCATGCGCCGCAGCCTCCATTTTTATCCCATAAATGGCACGGTGGCCCTTATCTGGATATTCTTAAATCCGTAGGGAAACAGATTGACTGGATTTCCGTCCAGTATTACGGCAATCCTGGATTTGATAACCCAAGTAGTACTCGCGTGGTGGGTGTTGAAAGTTCTCCCTATAACACCTCATATCGCGGACTAACATCGAAAAAAGGGCATTTACATTGGCCAGCTCACAAAATCGTAGTAGGTAAGCCGGTGTACAAAGCGGATGCGCAGAGCGGGCATGTCAGTCCGCAGGAAGTCAGTCAAAAAATTGTAGAACCCCTGCTAAAAATCTATGGCAAGGATTTTGGTGGTCTTATGGGCTGGCAATTCTCAACGCATACCGATGACCATCAGGCATGGAATACGTCTGTCGGTCAGGTGCTATTTGAGCAAGGCCAGCTGAATCCATGATTGGATTTTAAACTAAGCTTGTGTGATTAAACCTGAGCAGAGAAAAAATGGTGGCCGGGGACAGAATCGAACTGCCGACACGGGGATTTTCAATCCCCTGCTCTACCGACTGAGCTACCCGGCCACATCAGGAAGAGGCAGGATTATAAGCGTGCGAGCGCTGATTGTAAAAGCGGATTTTGCATGTTTCTATTTTGTTGGTGCAACAAAGCCTTCGGGCATCTGTGATCCGCCTTCAAAAAAGAACTTTTTCATCTCTTTTTCAAGGAATTCCCGGGCTTCAGGTTTGAATAGTGCGAGCTGATTTTCATTAATTAGTATGGTCTGGTGCTTCATCCATTGCTGCCAGCCTTCCTGTGATACGTTTTCAAGGATTTTATCACCCAGTTCTCCTGGATAAGGGCTGCGCTCAAGGCCTTCGGCCTGTTTGCCCAGAACTACACAATCTATCATTTTCGCCATGTTACACCTCGTGTGAGTGGATGATTTTTTTAATTGGGGCGGCCAACCCTAGCTGGCTCGGCTTGTCAGGGTTATACCAGACTGCCGGCGTGGCCTCCATCACTGTATTGGCATGTTCCCCTTTGACCACTGCGGGAATCACCGTGAAATCCAAATGATAGTGACTGAATGTGTGACGGGTTACTGCCGTAGGGTTTCCTGTATTAGTATAGGCGGGCAGGGAATTATGAACAGTTTCAGGCTCTGAGTCCTGGCTAATCTCTGGTAAACACCACAACCCGCCCCAGATACCCGTTGGTGGCCTTTGAGTTAAAAAGACTTCGCCTTTTTTATTTTTGAGCAAAAGAAAACTTGTAGATTTTATCGGAAGTGTCTTTCGTGCTTTTTTGTGTGGGTAAGTGCTTACTTCATCTGTTAAGAGCGCCTGGCAGGATTTGTTTACAGGACAAGTCTGGCAGTCTGGTTTGCTGCGCTTGCAGACTGTTGCACCCAGGTCCATGATTGCCTGCGTGTACTCAGCTGAATTGTCTGTAGGAGTTATGTTGTCGCTAAGACGCCACAGTTCTTTTTCTGTTTCACGGGAGCCAGGCCAGCCCTTCACACAAAAATAACGGGCAAGGACACGCTTAACATTACCATCAAGTATAGGGTGCCGTTGTCCCAGGCTCTGGGCCAGTATTGCCCCTGCTGTAGATCTGCCTATGCCGGGTAATGCAATCAGTTCGTCAATATCTTGTGGAAAATCACCTTTGTATTGGTCCGTTATGATGGTTGCTGTTTTATGAAGGTTTCGAGCTCGAGCGTAATAGCCTAAGCCACTCCACAGATGTAAAACATGGTCCAGCTCAGCATCTGCCAGCTGTAGAAGGTCAGGAAACTGCTTCATGAAACGTTCAAAATAGGGGATTACAGTACTTACCTGAGTCTGCTGCAGCATGATCTCAGAAATCCAGACGGGGTAGGGTGTGCCACGTACCTGCCAGGGCAAGTCATGCCGGCCGTGTTGGGTATACCAATCGAGTAGTCTTTCAGCAAAGCGCATGTGTTCGGCGAGTTACAGTATTACGGCGTTAACTATCCTGTGTGACAGGAAAGCGTGTCGTCAGCAGATAGCGAACGTCTTCATCGAAACGCGGGGCATTCATTAAAATAAAATTGGCAACATCGTTGTCACTAATGTCAGCTTCTTTAACAACCTCTTCAAGCATGTCAAGGATGCTGTCTACGGTATCGATGTCGTAATGTTTTTCTAGCTTTCCATGATTTTTGAGTGATGACCTTACGCGAGTATTTGCATCTTCGGCTTTATTCATTAATTTCCGCTGATCCTGCTTTTTCTTTTGCTCATGAGAATCAAGGCTGGAGGCGACACTTTGATACTTCATGATGATTGGCATTATCGGCGACTGGATATAAGTTTCCAGCCATTCCTTGCGAGAATTTGTACGATTCTCAATGTCTTCACTGAGGTAGCGAACGAGCTTATTCTGATCAACTATGCTGCTGACATAGCGAGTGAGTTCGTTGTCTATAGTGACTTCATTGTTGATAATCTGCTTTAGTGCAAGGGAAAGCCATTCAGTCTTGGCTTCACGGCTTATCGTTTCAAGCTGTTTCCAGTTGTGGCTACCTGCCCCGTTGTTGAGAAAGTCTTCGATGTTTTCAATATGAGCAACTTCCATCCCGGAAACCGGATTGTTATTTGCTGAGTTTGATTCATCGCTGGAGAACAGCATATGGTAGGTGACCCATTTGCCCACAGAGCTGGCCATCAGGCCTTCTTCACCGTAAAGATATTCACCGGACATTTTGACCATGAAGTCTCTGAGGTCTTTGTTTAGTTCATCTTTAGGGTCGAAAAACATAATAGTTCAATAGGTTAAAGCTTTTGATTACGCGCTTTGCGAACGGATCCATGTTGCTGGTTGTGCGAGGGCTATGCACAACATACGATAGTGCATGGCCTGATGAAGGCAATACTATCACTTTTAATTTGATATATATACGCTGGCAGTTTTCAGCTATAGATTTGTTTCGGCATATTCTGCAAGCAAGGAACGCGGTACCCCTTGCAGCTGAATGCTGCCACCATGACTGAAGCCTTTAAACCGCTCAGTCAGGTAAGTCAGCCCTGAGCTCGTGGCGCTGAGATAAGGCGTATCGATCTGAGATAAATTACCCAGGCATATCACTTTTGAACCTGTGCCAGCACGTGTGACGATAGTCTTTATCTGGTGAGGCGTAAGGTTTTGTGATTCATCAATAAGTATCAGGCTGTGCTGAAAGCTGCGTCCACGTATATAGTTCAGCGATTTAAAGTGTAAGGGTACTTTCTTGAGTATGTAGTCGATACTACTTTCGGTATCTTCATCATCATAATGCAGGGCTTCAAGGTTATCGGTAATCGCTCCCAGCCAGGGTTCCATTTTTTCTTCTTCGGTTCCGGGTAGAAAGCCTATATCTTCATCCAGACCCTGTGTGCTGCGGGTAACGATAATACGCCGATACATTTTTGACGCCACGGTCATTTCAATGGCAGCTGCCAGGGCAAGAATGGTTTTACCCGAGCCGGCAGAACCGGTAAGACTAACGAGGTGTATATCGGGGTCGAGTAGCAGGTTTAATGCCATAGCCTGATAGACGTCACGTGGGCGTAGTCCCCAGGCTTCCTGTTGCAGAAAACGATTATGTTCCATGTGTAAAAGGGTAACGCTAGTATCAGTTACCTCAATGGCACGGGCGATCATACCCTGCTGGTCAATAATGAAATTATTTGGGTAGATCTCTTCTACCGGACCCTTCCTGGCAATGGTATGCAGGGTGCGGCCAGATTGCTGTTCAGTTTCAACATTGTCAATGTGGTCCCAGAAGCTTTCTTCAAATTCAAGATAGCCCGCATCCAGATGATTGATATCTGATACCAGCTGGTCATTATGGTAATCCTCCGATTCGATGCCGCAGCCGCGAGCCTTAAGCCGCATGTTAATGTCTTTAGTAACAAGTACGGTGCGATGATCTGGATGATTATTTTTTAGCAGGCAAATATCATTGATGATCTTGTTGTCGTTCAGATGTGTGGGCAATACAGCGATGTTATCAGCCGCATGGGTCATTAAGATTGATAAATTACCTCTGCAAGGCCCCTTGTCGCCTCGTTGTATAGGGACCCCTATTTCTATCTCATCAGGGGATGCGCGGCCGAGGATTTCATCAATACCGCGAATAGCCTGTCGGCACTCTGCAGCGATGGACTGACGGCCGCTTTTTAGCTTATCGAGTTCTTCAAGTACGGTCATCGGAATGATGACACGGTGTTCTTCAAATTCGAGTATTGCGGCGGGGTCGTGAATTAAAACGTTGGTATCAAGGACGTAGAGAATAGGGTGTTCTGAGGTATCTGTGGAAACTTGCTGTATATTTTCCATCTAGGCTGCTCCTTCTCACTGGTATATGGATATCGCAATCTATGCACTACTTATCGAGTGCTTGT
>DAOVWW010000139.1 GCA_030636465.1 Gammaproteobacteria bacterium | reverse complement strand
CTACAGGTGTAGTGCTGGCGGTAACGGGATCGGTAGCAATAAAGAAAGCGCCGAGCATGGTTGCACCGGCAAACAGGTGAAACAAGGGTGACAAATACTGTTCAGGGTTAATTAACCAGAACACGCCGGCAATAGCGGACATCGCCAGCAACAAAGAAGCGGGAATACGCCAGTCTATTAATCCTTTCAATAACAGCCAAATGCCACCGGCAAGGAAGGCAAAATTAATCCATTCTGTACCTTTTCCGGACAAGTTGCTGAATATGCTGAATTCGCTTTTTATTTGCGACAGATTCATCCCCATTTCCACTCGTTCACGGGCGATGTCCAGCGGTGTAGCCAGGCTGATCATGTCCACATCCATCGATGAGGGTAAATAGCCGTTGAAGCTGTAACGAAAGGCTTCGATAAGGCTTAGCGACTGTTCTGCCAGCTCCAGCGGAGGGTTCCAGCGCGTCATTTCCAGCGGAAAGGAAATCAGTAATACCACGTAACCTGTCATCGCCGGGTTGAAGGGGTTAAGCCCCAGTCCACCATAAAGCTGCTTGGCAATAACAATGGCAAAGAAAACACCAACGGCAATCACCCACCAGGAACTATGAGGAGGTAAAGCCAGTGCCAGCAGGATGCCGGTTAACAAAGCAGAGCCATCAAACAGGGTCGTTACTACCGGACGTTTTCGCATTGCCAGAACCAGACTTTCTGCCAGCAGTGCAAAAACTGAGGCGAGGACGATGTTGACCAGTACACCCCAGCCGAAATAGAAGATATAGACGACGATGCCCGGTATCAGGGCAAGTATGACATTCAGCATCACACGGCTGACGCTGGCCTGTGCCGGGGTGTGAGGTGAGAAATGTTGTTGTTGACTGAATTCCATTTTTAATGATCGTATTGGGTATTAGGTTTTTGGATTACGTGCTCAGGTTGTTCGGGTGTCGGCATTTTCGGCCTTTTTTGCTTTTGATCTGGTGACGGCAGCCTGGATCTCTTTTTGTCTATCATCGCTTGCCGCTGCAGTTTTTTTCGCACGGGCAGCGTGTTGTGCTTTTTTCTCAGCTTTTATGCGCTCCAGTCTTGTTGTTCTGGCTTCAGTACGTTCCCGTGCCCGGTCAGATTTAATCGTTTCCTGCTCTTTATTCCAGCATTCTGATTTGCCATAGCGGAAGTACTGTACCAGGGGAATATGGCTGGGACAGACGACTGAGCAGCAGCCACATTCTATACAGTCGAACAGATGATGAGCTTGTAAGCCATCCAGGTTTTTTGATTGTGAGAACCAGTAAAGCTGTTGTGGCAATAATTTTACCGGGCAGACCTTGACGCACTCACCACAGCGGATGCAGGCACGGCTGATGGCCTCAGTGGCGTGATCAGCAGGGGTCTGCACCAGCAGGCAGTTGCTGGCTTTGACTACTGGCGTGGCATCTGTTTTCAGGGTGATGCCCATCATTGGACCACCCATAATTAATCGATCTGCATTTTCCGTGTAGCCGCCGGCCATATCGATAAGATCGGACATCGGTGTGCCGATCAGGGCTTCAATGTTACGTGGTGAGCTGACACCGGAGCCGGTAACGGTGATGATGCGTGATATTAATGGCCGCTGGTGATCGAGTGCATGATGCACTGCTGCAGCAGTGGCAACATTGCTGACGATGATATTGAGGTCCAGTGGCAACCCCTGGCTGGGAACATCTTTGCCGGTTAATACCTTGACCAGCTGTCTTTCCCCGCCTGTAGGATATATGGCGGGAATACTTTGTATGGCCACCCAGCCGAGGTCATTACTGGCAGCCTGCAGGGAGGCGATGGCCTCAGGCTTGTTATCCTCAACGGCAACAATAACTGACTCGGCATTCAGCGCATGGCGCATAATTTTTGCGCCGGCGAGTATTTCATCCGGGCGTTCTCGCATCAGCATGTCGTCACAGCTGATATAGGGTTCACACTCGGCCCCATTCAATATCAGTGTTTTGATTTGATGACCAACCGGGTTGAGTTTGATAAATGTCGGGAACGCAGCACCGCCGAGGCCAACAATTACGGCGCAACGAATCATGTTACGCAGTTCACTCGGGTCCAGTTTGTTGATATCGGCTAAAGGCTTTCTTGCCATCCACTCATCTTTGCCATCAGGTTCGATGATGATGACGTCACAGGGCAGGCCGGAGGCGTGGGCGGCAGGAAATTTCTGGATATCAATGATGGTGCCGGAACTGGGGGCGTGAACGGGGACAGCGACATAGTCCGTGACGCGCGCTATCAATTCTCCTTTTAAGACGTATTGGCCTTTTTTTACTATGCATTCGCCAGGGCTGCCTATGCTCTGGTTCAGCGGCACAAACAGGCGGGTCGGAATGCTGGCCTTGCTGATAGACTGGCTGGTAGAGGCGGTCTTGTGTCCCTCAAGCTTGAGCCCGCCCGGGAACTTATACAGTTTAGCCATCAGTTTCTGGCTCCAACTTCCATCTGTGGCTGTGGCCAGGTCCAGGTGCTGGTATCTGGTCTGATCGGGCGCATATCAATACAGTCAACCGGGCAGGGGGGCACACATAACTCGCAACCTGTGCATTCTTCAGCAATCACGGTATGCATTTGTTTTGCCGCACCGACGATGGCATCCACCGGGCAGGCCTGGATGCACTTGGTGCAGCCGATGCAGAATTCCTCAATGATGACGGCGAGAGCTGGAACATGTGTGGCCTGTTCATCTGATATTGGCAGGATTTCGCGTCCGAGGGTCTCTGCCAGCACAGCAATTGTATCCTCGCCACCGGGAACACAGAGGTTAATTTCTGACTCGCCTTTCACCAGTGCTTCTGCATAAGGGCGGCAGCCTACGAAACCGCATTGGCCGCATTGAGTCTGCGGCAGTAATGAGTCTATCTTGTCGGCCAGAGGGTCTCCTTCGACGCGGAAACGAACCGAACTGTAGCCTAGCAACAATCCAAACAGACTGGCCAGTATGCTCAAGCTAAGTATGGTCAGTAGCATAAGTTTAGCCGAGCCCGGTAAAACCCATGAAGGCCAGGCTCATCAGGCCAGCGGTGATCAGTGCAATGGCAGATCCCCGGAAAGGCAGCGGCACATCCGCCGCATCGAGCCGTTCACGCATAGCAGCGAACAGAATCAGAACCAGTGAAAAACCGATGGCGGCACCAAAACCGTATAGCGTGGCGGTGACAAAACTGTGTTCCTGCTGCACATTCAGCAGAGCCAGACCCAGCACAGCGCAGTTGGTGGTGATCAATGGCAGGAATATACCCAGCAGCTGATACAGCATAGGACTGGTTTTGTGGATCACCATCTCGGTGAATTGAACAATAACGGCGATGACCAGGATGAATGACAGCGTACGCAGATATTCAGCATCCAGAGGAATAAGGATGTACTTGTTGACCAGGTAGCTTAAGACCGCTGACAGGGTCATGACAAAGGTCGTTGCCAGGGCCATGCCTATGGCGGTGTCCAGCTTGCGTGAAACACCCATGAAAGGACACAGGCCAAGAAACTTCACCAGTACGAAATTGTTGACCAGTACTGTACCAAGAAGAATGAGGGCGTATTCTTTCATATCAAAATTCTGTAACTTATTTTACCCGCATTCCAGGTTCAGCTCCTTCATCCGGTCCAAGAATAAAAAGATCACTGCCTCCGGGGCCTGCGGCTAACACCATGCCTTCAGATAAACCAAAACGCATTTTTCTGGGTGCCAGGTTGGCCACCATTACGGTTAATCGGCCTTCCAGGTCTTCAGGGTTGTAGGCTGCTTTGATGCCGGCAAAAACATTACGTGTTTCACCGCCAAGGTCGAGAGTCAGCTGCAGTAATTTATCTGCGCCCTCGACATGCTCGGCTTTTACAATTTTGGCGATACGTAAATCCAGTTTCACAAAGTCGTCAAAACTGATTTCATCGCTGATGGGGTCAGCTGTTAATGGGCTTGCTGCTTCTGCTTCAGTCATGTTTTCTTCTTCTGTTTCCAGGGTGGATGTGGATTCTTCAAGTATGGCTTCTATAGCCGGGGTCTCGATGCGGGTCATCAAAGGTTTGAAGCGGTTAATGCCGTGTGATGACAGGGAAGACTGGGCATCCTGCCAGCTTAGTGCTGATACATTGAGGAAATCTTCAGCTGAGGCAGCCATAGCAGGCAATACCGGTTTCAGATAGATGATCAGTATGCGGAATAGATTGAGACCCATGCTGCAGACATCCTGAACTTCCTGTTCGCGGTCGGCTTCTTTTATCAGTACCCAGGGTTTGTTTTCATCTATGTACTGGTTAGCAAGGTCGGCCAGCGCCATGATTTCGCGAATGGCGCGGCCAAACTCCCGTGCTTCGTATAGCGAGGCAATGCCGTCGCTTGCTTCACTGAACTGCTTCAATAGCTCAGGTCGGTGAATGTCAGCAGACAGTGTTCCGTCGAACCTTTTGCTGATAAAACCTGCACAACGGCTGGCAATATTAACGACCTTGCCAACCAGATCTGAATTCACCCGGGCCTGAAAGTCTTCCAGATTTAAATCAATATCATCGACACCAGCGCCCAATTTGGCTGCATAGTAATAGCGCAGATATTCAGGATTAAGGTGATTTAAATATGTGCGGGCCATGATGAACGTGCCACGCGATTTCGACATCTTGTTGCCGTTGACGGTGAGGAACCCGTGCACGAAAACATTTGTTGGCTTGCGATAATCTGATCCCTCGAGCATGGCAGGCCAGAACAGGCAGTGGAAGTTGGTGATGTCTTTGCCAATAAAATGATAAAGCTCGGTGCTGGAGTCTGTTTTCCAGTAGTGATCAAAATCCAGATCTGTTCGGTCGCACAGGTTTTTGAAACTGGCCATGTAACCGATCGGCGCATCGAGCCAGACGTAAAAATATTTGCCGGGTGCATCCGGGATCTCAAAACCAAAATAAGGCGTGTCACGTGATATGTCCCAATCTTGTAAACCCTGATCCAGCCATTCATCAAGCTTGTTGGCCACGGATTCCTGCAGATGGCCGGCATAAAAATGGATGAATGTCTGAATAAAAAATGTTATGAAGTATTTGAAGGCCCGCTGTGTAATACGGACAGTTGTACCCTAAAACGGAT
>DAOVWW010000083.1 GCA_030636465.1 Gammaproteobacteria bacterium | reverse complement strand
TTCTTTGCCAGGTATTGCTGATGGTAATCTTCAGCATAATAGAACTCCGTAGCCAGGACGATTTCTGTCGTAATTTCACTGAACCCAGAAGCGGTTAACTCAGACTGATAGCTATCCCGTGTAGCGGTTGCCTGGTTATATTGACCGTCATTGAAGCAATAAATTCCCGAGCGATACTGTGTTCCGACATCATTCCCCTGCTGCATGCCCTGTGTTGGGTTATGTGACTGCCATAATATTTGCAATAGCGCTTTATATGAAATGATTTGGGCGTCATAAACAACACTAACCACTTCATTGTGACCTGTTTTTCCGCTGCAGACCTCTTCGTAAGTAGGGTTCTCGGTGTAGCCACCTGAATACCCTGCAGCAGTTACCCAGACGCCCTTAAGTTGCCAGAAACAACGTTCTGCTCCCCAGAAACAACCCAGACCAAACATTGCTCGTTCAAGTCCTTCAGAAAAGGGGGGCGACATGGCGTTACCCAGGACAAAATGCTTGCTTGCCACGGGCATTTGCGTACTGCGGCCGGCGAGAGCTTCACTCGGGCTTATCATCTGCGTCTTTCTCTTGTGATTGAACAAATTATCGACCTGCATAGAATTAAACAGAGATTCCTGATTAATTCAACGGTATCATACCATTGCAGGTTTCCTATATATAAATCCAGCAACATTACTCCTAACAAGGTTATTAAATGGATGAGATTACGCAACTGCTAATTGGCGGCAATGAAGCAGGTCAGATAAATATGAATGCTGCCATGGCTAACCGTCATGGCCTCATTGCTGGTGCCACCGGTACCGGAAAAACCGTTACCCTGCAGATTCTTGCCGAAGGATTTTCAAAGCTTGGTGTGCCGGTCTTTATGGCCGATGTCAAAGGTGACCTTTCTGGCCTGTCCAAAGCAGGCAAACCACACAAAAAAATTGATGAGCGCGTATCACTCATCAATATAGAAGACTACCAGGCCAGACCCTACCCAACTGTTTTCTGGGATTTATTTGGTGACCTGGGCCACCCGTTCAGGACAACCGTTTCAGAACTCGGCCCATTGTTGCTATCTACCTTACTGGAACTTAATGACACTCAAACTGGCATTCTTTATAGCGCCTTTCGTATTGCTGATGAGAATGAATGGTTAATTCTGGACCTCAAGGATCTGCGGTCAATGCTGATCTGGATGGGCGACAATGGAAAAGAACTAAAGTCTGAGTATGGAAACCTGTCAAGTGCAAGCATAGGGGCTATTCAGCGACGCCTGCTGGTACTGGAAGAGCAGCGTGCAGAGTTCTTTTTTGGAGAGCCTGCAGCTAGCATAGAAGATCTGATGAAAACTGACTTTTCGGGCAACGGTGTCATCAGCATCATGGATGTTACTAAACTCATTTCCGGCTCACCCAGGCTTTATGCAACCTTCCTGTTATGGTTACTGTCTGAACTTTTTGAGGAATTGCCCGAAGTGGGAGATTCCGACCGACCTAAACTTGTATTCTTTTTTGATGAGGCTCATCTTCTCTTTGACCAGGCACCCAAACCTTTACTGGACAAGGTGGAACAGGTAGTCCGCCTGATTCGCTCCAAAGGGGTTGGTATATACTTTATATCGCAAAGCCCATTGGACATCCCTGAAGATGTACTTGGTCAGCTTGGCCTGCGTATCCAGCATGCACTGCGTGCCTTTACGCCAAAAGACAGAAAGGCCATCAAAGCCGTCGCAGAAAACTTTAGACCTAACCCTGATCTGGATACTAAACAGGTAATCACTGAATTAGGAATTGGCGAGGCCCTGGTCTCAACGCTTGATGCAAAAGGCAGCCCTACAATTGTTGAAAGGGTAATGATACGTCCACCTGAATCACAAATGGGCCCACTATCAGCAGATGAACGCAAAGAGCAGATAAAGCGCTCTCCCTTCAATGGTAAATACGATGTAGCCATCGATCGGGAATCAGCCTACGAACTACTCAAGAAACGGGCTCAAAAAGCTGCAGAGGATGCACAGAAAGAAAACAGTCAAAAAACACCTTCATCAAAAAGGCGCTCATCCAGTCGTCAAAGCTGGTCAGAAGCAATGATAAAAAGTGCGGCACGATCTATAGGCACCAGCCTTGGAAGAGAAGGTGGCAAATTTCTACGCGGTATCCTGGGATCGTTTTTGCGCGGAAAGTAAGACTTACTCGTCTACATTATCTTTAAGAAACTGCTTATAATCCTCAGAACTTACAATATGAGTACCATCACAATTAAACTGCATCCTTATAGCATCCTGAACAATGCTTATACTGATATTCCGCAAATAAAAACACTCTATACTTCGTAGTGTGGAGAGCTTTGAAATCACATTAATAATTTCTTCAGCCGTCACAGCCTGCCAGTCCGCATTAGACTTATTAAATATATTTTGAAAGTGATCGGGTATTTTCTTAAATAATTCATCTGTTAAGATAAAATTAAACAATCGTTTTATATATTTCTCTTTATCCTCATATGAAATGACAGGGAAATGCCTTTCTATGTAGGACTTACTCACTAGCTTGTTTGCCGTGTGAATGTCTTCATTTAAGGGATTAAAAATTGAATACGTACGCACCTCACCACTGTTCATATTAATAAACAAACGGTAAATACATCTATTAAGTAACAGCTCCTGTAAGCTAGACTGCAACTCCGGCAGCATCTTATCTACTACGCTTTCATAACGCTCCCGCATAAAAGCGGATTCTCTTAATGATGGGTCACCCTTTATGCTAACGTGTAATTTCTTTGCATTTAATCCTGTTGCACCCATCAGGTTCTCTTTCAGTGAAAGCTCTTCATTTCTCTTTGCAAGAACAAGATTAATTTTCTCCTCTATCACCGGGTGCGATTTTATAAATGAAAGAAACACATCTTTAGTAACGCATCGCAACACTGCATCACCAATAGTGACGGCAGTAGCTGTCCGCTTTGCTTTGGTAAAGATCGCCATCTCACCAAAATAATCGCCTTTATTTAGTTTACAAACCTGCTCACTTTGTCCGGATTTATCTATTTGAATAGAAACCGAACCTGATTCAATTATATAAAATGAATCCAGCACATCACCTTCATTGAATATTATTTCATTAGCACTGAAATTTTTTATTATTGAGCAAGATTGCATATCCGCTAACTCTACGTCAGATAAGTCGTGAAATAGTGATTGATTTTCTGCCATCTAATCTCTCCCTGTCGCTGTCTTCTACTACTACCAATTAAAGGTCAGTCAACCCGGTTGTTACTCCTGAATTGACTAATCCTCATACCCTTCTTTTCACTGCCACCAAAAAACATTTCATAGATAATTTAGGCTTTTGATTGTTATTGAGTAACTAGCTCTGCATAGGTTACAGCAAAAGCTGATATGGCTTTATCCAGATCTTCTTTAGTATGCGCTGCTGATATCTGTGTACGTATTCTCGCCTTACCTTTTGCTACTACCGGAAAAAAGAATCCAACTGCATAGATTCCACGTTCTAATAATTTCTGTGACATTTTTTGAGCCAGCACTGCATCGCCTAGCATAACGGGAACAATGGGATGATCACCATCGGAAATTGCAAACCCGGCATCTTTCATGCCTTTCCTGAAGTACTGGGTATTTTCATGTAGGCGATCTCGCAAATCTGTCGATCCAGCTAGCATCTCTAAAACTTTTATACTTGCTGCACAAATCGCCGGCGCAACTGTATTTGAAAAAAGGTATGGTCGTGATCGCTGCCGTAGCAATTCTACAATTTCTTTACGTGCAGAGGTATATCCTCCGGAGGCACCGCCTAGCGCCTTACCAAACGTTCCAGTAATTATGTCGACTCGATCCATAACACCGCAATATTCATGTATCCCGCGGCCTGTTTTGCCCATGAAACCAACAGCATGGCAATCATCATGGTGCACCATCGCATCATACTTATCAGCAAGGTCGCAAATTTTATCCAGCTGCGCGACAGTCCCATCCATAGAAAATACGCCATCCGTAGTAATTAATATCCGGCGTGCTCCCGCTGAACGCGCCTCTTTCAATTTTTCCTCCAGGTCCTGCATGTCATTATTTTTGTAACGAAAACGTGCGGCTTTACATAAACGCACACCGTCAATAATTGAGGCATGGTTCAATTCATCTGAAATAACAGCATCTTCATTATTTAGTATCGTTTCAAAAAGTCCCGTATTGGCATCAAAACAAGCAGCATAAAGAATTGTATCGTCCATGCCGAGGAACTTGCTTACCTTATCTTCCAGTGTTTTATGTATAGTCTGCGTGCCACAAATAAATCGTACGGAGGATAAGCCGAAACCCCACTGCTGATAACTGTCTTTGGCTGCTTTGATTACTTCCTGGTTGTTCGCTAGCCCAAGGTAATTGTTTGCACACATATTGACTACCTCGCTACCATCAGCAAGGGTAATGTCATTCTTCTGTTCAGAGGCGATCACACGTTCTGTTTTCCATAACCCGGCCTTTTTAATTTCTTCAAGGTCTGCAGCAATGCTCTTTTGTGCGCTACTGAAACTCATATTGTTTCCCAATCCAGTATAACTTTCCCCGATTGCCCTGAACGCATTACATCAAATCCTTTTTGAAAATCCGTGTAATGAAACCTGTGTGTAATTATTTTTTCTAAGGGGATGCCACTTTGTACCATCATTACCCCCTTATACCAGGTTTCAAATATCTCTCTACCGTAAATGCCTTTTATGTTCAAACCCTTAAAGACCACCTGATCCCAGTCTATACCTGTACCATTTGGCATAATAGCCAACATCGCGATACTGCCACCATTAATCATTTTGCTCAGCATATCCCTAAATGCATGTGGCGATCCAGACATTTCCATTCCCACATCAAATCCTTCAAGAATACCCAGGCTTTGCATAAACTCTCGACTTATTGGACCATCATTAACATTGAGAGGAATTGCTGTGGGTACGATTTCTTTAAGTAAATTTAGCCTGTAGTCGTTAAGGTCAGTAATGACAATATTTCGAGCCCCACAATGTGCTGCAACCATTGCGGCCATAATTCCTATCGGACCGGCACCGGTGATTAGAATGTCCTCACCAACCATATTAAAAGAAAGAGCGGTATGGACGGCATTGCCGTATGGATCAAAACACGCCAGTACCTCAGTAGATATTTCTGTATTGGGGCGAAATACATTTTTGGCAGGTATAGCGAGATACTCGGCAAAGCTTCCAGTTCTATTCACACCTACACCGATTGTATTTGGACACAAATGCCGTCTGCCTGCGAGACAGTTACGGCACCTTTCACAGACAATATGCCCCTCACCTGAAACCACATCGCCAATGTTTAGTCCTTCAACATTTGCCCCCATTTCAGCAACCACACCGGCAAACTCATGACCTATTGTCATTGGTACCGGGATGGTTTTTTGCGCCCATTCATCCCAGTTATAAATATGTATATCGGTTCCACATATAGCGGTCTTTTGTATCTTAATCAGTACGTCATTATTTCCCACTTCAGGAACAGCGACATCTTCCAGCCACAGGCCTTCTTTTTCATATTTCTTCACTAATGCTTTCATTGTGTATTTCTCATATCTTTGCTGTACCTTCCGATGCAGGCTTGCCATAGATCGTCACTTTATTTACTTTATAATAAAATCAATCTTGCAATTGAATACTGTCCTTAAAATAGTGAATTATTTTCATTTTAATACTCTCAAGCTGATCTGGTTCATATTGTTTAAAATCCTTCACACCCCAGACCACATCCGGCCAACAAATATCACCTTTACTCCTGCCAACTATATGTATATGCATTTGTGAAACAACATTACCAATTGCCCCAATATTTATCTTATCTATTTTGTAATTTTCTTCAATGAAATGTGACACATGATTTACTTGCTTAAGTACTTTTTTCTGCATTTTCCAGCTTAGCTTATGAAACTCGACTTCGCTTGTGTCTGGGACCAGAACAAACCAGGGAAACAATGCATTGCGCATTAATAATAAGCAGCTGCCATCCAGCCGCCCTAACTGAAAGGTATCCTTCCTTAGCCGTGGATCAAGCATAGCGTGGAATTGTTAATCAATATTTTTATTTATCTATTAACTGCCGGGTTTAATAGCAACGGTTTCAATTAGACTGACGCGCTCTTCATCCAGGTTACGATGTAGATTATAGGCCTTGGTCCGGATGTCATTTCCAACCAGAAGATGCACACCCAACTCAGGTAGCTCCTGTTCACCTACAGGTTCCGTCATATGTGAAAATGCCTGTTGTGCAAGATCTGTCTTGTCATTCCAGACCTCAATTTCAAAACCAGCTGATGCTATAACATTACGAAATGACTCTGGAGGCACCAGATAACTCATAGAACTATCCTGTGCCCAGGGCACTGGGAAATAAAGTGGTGTATTTTTATGGCCACAGACCTCATATAGGACAGCAGATCTGCCGGGCTTAAGTACACGATAAACCTCCTTTAACCACGACAGTTTGTCATCAATATTCATATTCATCTGTATTGACCAGACACCGTCAAAAGTATTTTCTTCAAACGGCAAATCAAGTGCGCTGGCCGCATGAAACCTTACACTTTCCTCCATGTTTAGTAATTTCGTTAATCTTTCAGCAGCATCAATGTACTGGTCACTCAAATCAATAC
>DAOVWW010000089.1 GCA_030636465.1 Gammaproteobacteria bacterium | reverse complement strand
TTTGACAATTATCAAGAGGATTAAAATTCACCTGAAAGTATATTCAAAGCGATTGACCATAGGTGATCACGACATTCGCAGGCTTTTATAACGAGTCGAAATACTCATACATTTTCTGTCGTTGCTGCTCATTCGGCATGCGGCCATAACCAGCACCCATATTATCCTGCATATGGTGTGCCTTAGATGTCGCTGGGATGGTACAGGTAACGGCTGGATGTGAGATTACGTACTTAAGAAAGAACTGACCCCAGTTGGAACAATCAAAATCTTCCACCCATGCAGGCAGTTCCCTGCCCTTAACACGCTGAAATAAGTCACCGCGCTGAAAAGGACGGTTAACCATGGTGGCAATGCCGCGATCCGCTGCCAGTGGCAGTATGAGCTGCTCTGCTTCCCGATTAGAAATACTATAGCTGAACTGGACGAAATCAACAGGGAAATTGTTCATCACAAAAGCAATCTGTTCATGGTTGAAACCCCGGTGCGTCGTGATGCCTATGTATCGAATTAGGCCCTGCTGCTTCCACTCTGACAAAGTCTCCATCTGAACTTCCCAGTCGAGAAGATTATGAATCTGAATAAGGTCAATAACAGGAGTGTTAAGCAATCGCATAGATGCCTGCATTTGGGCGATACCTTCATCTCTGCCTTCAGTCCAGACTTTGGTGGCCATAAACAGGGATTCTTTGTTACTGCTTACAGACAGTAAATCACCAAGAATCTGCTCCGATGAGCCATACATAGGTGAGGTATCGATGACTCTGCCACCACGTCCAAAAAAGACCTGTAGCACTGAGGCCAGGCGGGCTCGTACAGTTTCATCACTGCCAACATCAAAAGTTCTTGATGAGCCCATACCAATTACAGGAATATATTCATCACTAGATGGGATTTTCTTTTTCAGCATGGCTGGTGCAGCCTGGCCTGATAAGGGCGACCCCAGCATGGAGGCACCCATTAATCCCAATATCTTCATTAACTGTCGACGGATGAGGTTTATATCTGCTGTACTCATGATTAATTGCCTCCCTTTCTATCTGCTTGCGGCATCATTGCGAGGCGTTTCTGCTCTTGTCCGAGGCGATAGCCGAGCAGAGCCCACAGTGCCGCTAGTGGTACAGCAATCCAGGCAATACCGGACAGCCCCAGACCAAGACTGCGCAGGCCAGTATAGACCCATGCGCTAACGGCATCACCACCACGATACACTGCAGTGTCGATGAAGTTCTTGGCTTTGTATTTCTCCTCACGTCCCAGCACCACGTAAAGCATCTCACGTGATGGCCGCATAATAGCGTAGTTTCCTGCCCGGCGGATGACCTGCACTACTACCAGGACTGCTAACACCGGAGAGAAAGCAAGGGCGACGAAACCCAGACACAATAGCATTGGCACCATAGCCAGAGTCCATGGCACACCCAGCCATCGAACCAGTCGGCCAGTTAGAAATAGTTGTATCAATAATGTCAGCAGATTTACAGCGAAATCCATTGCAGCAAACACAGCCGTTCGCTGATCTGGATCGGTAAAGCTATCTCCAATAATTTGAGCCTGCTGGAAATAAAGAAAGGTTGCCAGTGTAGTAAACAATAGCATTAACAGGGCTATACCCAGCAAGTAGGGTGATTGCAGCACCAGGCGAATTCCCGACAGAAAACTCCCGCCGAGCGGTTTCTCAGATGCTTTGTCATAATCATCAGCGATATCCTCCTGCAACCTACGCCAGCGGTTAAGCTGACTAATACAAAGTATCGCCCAGCCCAGAAAAAATGCAGATAAAAGCAGCAGGTTTTCCGCACCCAAAGGTTTTACCAATATTGTCGTCAGGGCGGGGCCAAAAATCGCACCAGCTGTTCCACCAGCTGCAATGAAACCAAATAACCTTTGTGCCTGGCGATTAGTAAAAATGTCCGCCATAAAGCTCCAGAATACGGAGACAACAAAAAGATTAAACACACTGACCCATATGAAAAAGGCCCGCGCTACCCACACGACAGTCAAGTCACTGTTGAAGAGGAGATAGAACAGCAGCAGACTGATAATAAAAAACACATACACCACTGGCAGAAATGTCGAACGTTTATAGCAAGAAGTGAGCCATCCAAACAATGGAACCATGGCGAGCATGGCGAGAAACGTACCGGTAAACAACCATTGCAGATTTTCAACGCCACCAGCAATGCCCATCTCATCACGCATAGGACGCAATATGTAGTAACTGCACAGCAACGAAAAGAAATATGAAAAGGCCAACAGCATTGCCCTGACTTCACCTGCCTCAATATCGACAAGCTGTTGCAGCCTGATAAAAACCCGTTTCATGAGAAAATTACTTTATTCTGCATAATCACATTCTACTAAATTGCATAAAAACATTGTAATGCCCATTGTCGTAGCACAACATTATTGCGTAGAAATAACACATTGGCCTGTGCTCTAATAGACTAGCTAAAAAATCTCATCAATAACCAAGAAAGTATAAATATCAATAATATACATAAAATGGAGACATCATGGATTTATTACAGATGGGAGCCCAAATCATGGCTCAGCAACTAGGTGGCAAATCCAGTTCTGGTGATTTACAGAAAATGCTAGGCAGCCTTATTGGTGATGGCGACAACATGGACATCGGTTCACTGGTTACAAAAATGCAGGATGGTGATCTGGGTGATATTGTCCAGTCCTGGCTTGGTGATGGTGACAATGCAGCCATCAGTACGTCTCAGCTATCAGATGTGATCGATACGGATCGCCTTCAGCAAACCGCCACGCAGCTAGGCACTGACCAGGGCTCCCTGCTTGAAACTCTGGCCAGTGTCATTCCTCAAATGGTCGACAATGGCAGCAAGGGAGGCAGTTTACTGGACTCTCTCGGAGGGCTGGACGGTATAGCGAGTCTGGCGAAGGGGTTCTTCCGTTAAGAATAGCCAGCTATACAATAGCGGCTCACTCTGATCAAGGCACCAGAATCATGCTTCGGGTAAGATATTGAACTTCATATAGATAAAACAATCTCACTGTCGTCAGTATAAACAATCAGGAGAATTAGTAATGAAATATATTTTATGGTTAAGCGTGGCGATGATTATAACAGCCAGTAATTTTGCCGCCGCAGAACCCCCCTGGGGTAGTGCCAGCGTGACAGAAACGCAATACAAGCCTCAAAAGGTTGTTTACGATGTGGCGGTCAATAGTGTCGAGAAAGTCACCAGTGTCCTGGACAGAGCGAGCTACCTAAGCAAAATAACCGGTGCCGACCCCTTTGACTCTTCCATCGTACTGGTTCTGCACGGGGGCGAGATAGAATTTTTCGCCATTAAAAACTACAGCAAACACAAAGACTTAATGCAGCGTGCACAAAGCCTGGTTGAAAGTGAGGTGCTAAAAATTCGTATGTGCCGTATCGCCGCCCAGGGCCATGGTTATGAAGCTAAGGACATACATGGTTTTGTTGAAATGGTACCGATGGGTGATGCGGAAATTATTCGCCTGCAAAATGAAGAAAATCACGCCTATATGCAATGATCAGCGAATCATTGCATATAGGCTAGTGCAGAGGTTAGCTACCGCTTACAGGATCAACGGCTTGTATATCTTCAGCCTTTATATTGCCCGAAAACTTCTTGATCCCAAAAATACCAGCAAGCCCTGCATCGATTAAAACAACACTCCATATCGGCCTGAAGACAAACCAGGCAATGGTAATGGCAATGCCTTTGAGTGAGTCACCAAATACGGCTAAACCATGACAGGCTGCTAACTTCGGCAAATGATTCATCTGACATAAGAACCTCTCTCCATTAATTTCTTGATTTCGCTGCCGCATTGTAGCTGCTTTTAAGTACCATATTACAGTTATGATAATGCGAAAAAATAATGTTCATAATTCTCATACAAGGTCTTTCCCTGCTTGAACATTTCAGTTTATATACAGGCATATGAAATATTTAAATACAGATAGACTACTTTCTTTGTTTAGAAAAACAGGGCGTCAAACATCTCTGGTTATACCTTGTGCAGCTGAAGACGCTCCATTCATTAAACTGCTCCTGGTCTCAGTCAACTATCAGACCAGCCTGCCCAGAGAAGTTATTATTAGCTTATCCTCTACACAACAAGTGGAAGCTGAGGCCTGGAGAAAGGACTGGCGTCGAATTCTTCATTCCAGCATTGAGCTGAAGGTGCTTGATAGTAGCGACGCCCTGTTTGCAGGAATTAACCGCCAGCGTGGTGCCGAAGTGGCAACAGGTAGGATTGTCTCATTTTTTGATGCTGATGATATTCAATCCAGAACAAGAATACAGAAAATCGAGTCAGCCTTTAATAATCCCGAGATCATGGTGGTATACCATAGGTTTTTAAGGCCCGGTCAATTAAGTTATCCCAGGCCTGTTGCGGATGAATTTTTATATAAGCACGCAACCAGTATGTATCATAGGGGCTGGGTTAGTGTTCGTAAAGCTGTGGTAAAAGAAGTGGCCTGGGATAGCTCACCAAGAGCACAGGACTTCACTTACCTTATAGCCCTACTGGAGAAATATGAGAAGTGCTGTATAGCATTAATTCCAGAATTTCATGGTTGCTTTGTGGAATATGATTTTCGTCAGGCTACTCAGGACACAGAAGACAGATTCAGAAATATTACAGAGAGCTTCAAATTACTCAATAATGAAATGAATATAAAAACCAGCTCTAACCCGAGTAAGTGTTCATTGATACTTAACCTCGATGAATTGCCATCTGGCAAAAATTATGAGCGCTTCATTTTCTGTTTAATTGACCGTCATGGACAAGAAATTTATCGTGAAGACATACTGGATAAAGCCGTGCTAAATAAATCCAGGAAATCTGTGATAATTAAAACTATACATATGACTGGACTTGACCCCTACAGCTACTTCTTACTTCCTCGCCTTGAAGATCATAGTTTTCTTCGTAGGTACCATTACGAATTACCGAATAAATTTATCACCCGCTACAATAAGTTATTTTCCTGGAAGGTAACTGCAGACAAACCTAAATAATAAAACCACTCACTGATACTAAGCCAGTACTAAGCGATTTTTCCCTGCTCGTTTAGCCGCATACATCGCGTGATCTGCCTGGGTAATTAACTCATCTGCGCTGATGTCCTGACCGTTAGTAATAACACAGCCTATTGATATTCCCACATAACAATCCTCACCATCTATCAACAGAGGTTCATTTATTGTACGAATAATTTTTTCAGCAACGCCCTCTACCTTTGAATTATCCATCACATCCCTAATTACCAGTGTGAATTCGTCTCCCCCGACGCGTGAAAGCAACCCCCAGCCTTCTGTTGCTTTGTTAAGACGCCGAGCTATCTCTACCAGTGCCTTATCACCGTAACAATGCCCGTGAGTATCATTTATAAGTTTAAAACCGTCAAGATCCATAAAGAATAGCCCAGTCTGCCCACCTGTATCGAGGGCAAGCTGTAGAGCCATACTCAGCTCCTGATTGAATGCAGCCCGGTTCGGTAGCTTGGTCACTGAGTCTTCTTTAGAAAGCTGCTCCAGTTGCTGTGTACGTTCCTCAACGCGAGTTTCAAGATCTTCTTCTATTCGATTACGACGGTCTATTTCATGTTGTATTCTTTGTGTGACCCAGTAAGCAATAAATAAACTCAGTACAAGCCCAAAAGCAAGCAGCAAAAGCATTCGGTTTCTCTGTATCTCAATCTTACCTTTAGTCTGCTCTAATTCCTTTCGGTTCTGATTATCCTGCAGCGCAACATATTTGTGCATCAGCCTCATCGCCTTATCCTGTGAAGGTATGGCCTCAGCATAAAAAAGAATTTTTGCCTCCTTATAATTTCCATCGGATAGCAAACCGATGACCTGGCTTTGAACTCGCCCGGTCACAGCTGTCTGAGCATATTGTGTTTCAAGAAGTTTGCGCTCTGCGTCGGTCATAGGCAGCTCTATCATCTGCTGACGCAACTGCAGATAATTCAAAGCGATGTCACTCATCTTTATGATTTGATCATCAACCATGAAAGGATCCTCAGCCACTAGCATATGCTGCAGAGCCAAAGACCTCTGACGGGCCAAATCCAGGATCTGGTGCATGATCCGTATTTGCACATTGTGAGTGTCGACTACGCGACCCAGGTGCCGGGCCACATTTGATAAGGTATAGATATTAACCAGTACACCAAATATCAGTACGCTGATTACCAGACCAAAAGCCGCAATAATCCTTCGTTTACTTTGACTAGTATTAGCCACGTTCCTGAAAACCCCCGAGCAACGTACATCAGTCGGGAGTGTACTGATGTCGTGCCTTTATAACTCAACTGTAGCTCATATGCACATATATTCAAGTACTTATGAATGAAAATATGTTGCTTGAAAATTATTACATACTCGCCAGTGTCTTATTTTTTGAACCTTAGTCCCTAATGTCAGTCTGAATAATTATTAGTTATTGCAAGG
>DAOVWW010000112.1 GCA_030636465.1 Gammaproteobacteria bacterium | reverse complement strand
GGACATCGCCGGGCAGGGCATAGCCAATCCGCTGGCGACCATACTGTCCGTCGCGATGCTGCTGCGTTACACCCTGGGTGAAGCAGGATTCGAGGATCGAATTGAGCAGGCGGTAGAAGCTGTGCTGGATGATGGTCTACGGACACCGGATATCAGTGACAATGGCGATTCCATTGGTACTGCGGCGATGGGTGATGCGGTACTGGCAAGATTACAACAGACAGCTGGCTAATGCTGGCTTACAAAAAAGAACTGGTATAGATAAATGAGTAAAGTATTTGATGTTGCAGTAGTGGGTGCGACCGGTGCAGTCGGTGAGACCATGCTTAAAGTATTACATGAAAGAAATTTTCCTGTGGGCACAGTGTATGCACTGGCTTCCAGCCGTTCGGCTGGCAAGCGCGTAGATTTTGGTGGAAAAATGCTGGTGGTTGAAGACCTGGATAGCTTTGATTTCACTAAGGTGCAAATTGGTCTGTTCTCTGCAGGTGGCAGTATTTCAGAGAAATACGCGCCAATAGCTGCTGAGGCGGGCTGTGTGGTGGTCGATAACACCTCGCATTTCCGTTACGACGATGATATTCCCCTGGTAGTGCCTGAGGTGAACCCTGAGGCGATTGCTGATTATAAGGCTCGTGGCATCATTGCCAATCCAAATTGTTCCACTATTCAGATGCTGGTTGCGTTGAAGCCTATTTATGATGCAGTAGGCATCACTCGCATCAATGTGTGTACCTATCAGGCAGTATCAGGTACCGGCAAGCCTGCGATAGAGGAACTGGCAGGACAGACGGCTGATCTGCTGGGTGGTAAGAGCATCGAAGCCAATGTCTATCCAAAGCAGATTGCCTTTAATGTATTGCCGCAAATTGATGTTTTTGAAGAAAATGGCTACACCCGTGAAGAAATGAAAATGGTCTGGGAAACGCGGAAGATTTTTGCCGATGACAGCATTATGGTCAATCCGACGGCCGTACGCGTTCCCGTTTTCTATGGTCATTCCGAGGCTATTCACATCGAAACACGTGAAAAAATCAGTGCAGCCAGGGCGCGCGAGTTGTTAGAAGGCACGGATGGAATAGTTGTTGTAGATGAACATGTTGATGGCGGTTACCCAACGGCTGTAACGGAAGGTGTTGATACAGATCCGGTGTATGTAGGGCGAATCAGAGAGGATATTTCTCACCCAATGGGGCTGGATATGTGGGTTGTGGCTGATAATGTGCGAAAAGGTGCTGCCACAAACAGCATCCAAATAGCTGAAATATTGGCAAAAAGTCATTTGTAAGCGATTGTTAGTTGCGAAACATAAAGAACTTTCGTAGTATTGAACTATAACTATAAGCTAAATAAGGAAAAAATAGTTTCTTTAAACTAAGTAAAGCCACTAAAAGAGAAGATAATGCAGAAGGTAAAAGGGATTAAATTAGCGTGTTTGGCAGCCTTTGCCATATTACCGATACAAGCTTATGCACTAGGTATAGGCAAACTCACAATGCATTCTGCGCTCGATGAGCCATTAAATGCATCGATAGAGCTGACAGCGGTAACGACGGATGAGCTGGATAGCCTGGAAGTGTCCCTTGGCTCAGTCGGTGTTTTTAAAATGGCCGGCATAGTCAGAAATTCAATGCTCAAGTCCATTTCGTTTGAGTTGGTAAAGGAAAGTGGTAAAAATATTATTCGTATGAAAACGGATCAGCCATTTCGTGATCCCTTTCTGCATTTTATAATTAATGCAAAATGGTCGAATGGTGCCATGCTGCGCGAATACACGGCTTTACTTGATCCACCATCTTATCTCACTGGACAGGCTGCTAGTATCAAAGCACCAACGGTAACGGCTCCTGTCGTTGTCGCTGCACCGACACCTGCTAAGTCTTCAGCGTCTTCTACGGCTCGACCTTCTGCCAGAAGGGCAGCAATGCAGAAAGAAGTCAGTAAGCCAGCTGCGGCCAGCACTGCAGTCGCCGCTCCAACATCTCCCGCAGAAGCCGACACAAGAAAATTAGGTCCTGGAGGAATAGAGCCCAGCACTGGTAGTAATTATTCTGATTTGCGCCCTGGTGGTACTTATGGACCCGTTAAAAAGGGTGATGCTCTGTGGAATATTGCTGAAGATGTCAAAGCAGGGACTCAACTGGGTATAGCCCAGGTGATTATGGCGATTTATAAGCAAAACCCTGATGCTTTTCTAAGAAATAACATTAATTTGATTCGCACCGGCCAAACCCTGCAGATTCCTTCTGATGGGGAAATCTCATCGACCTCCCGTTCCGTTGCACAGGCCGAATTGCAGGAACAGATGAATGAATGGCAGGCTTACAGAGATGGCTTATCCAGCGGCAGCCAGACAGCCAGGGTATCCTATGGGGATGTAACAGAAGGCTCAGGCGCTAGTGATAGCAAGGCTACTGTTACTGGAGAAACAACCGCCAGTGAAGGTAAGGAAGATCAGCGTGGCAGACTGGACCAGGGTGATGATGTACTCGAGATCATTCGCGCCGATGTAAATAAGGCTGATACGACTGGTTCAGGTGTTAGTGATGATGATCGCACCAAATTTAAAAATGAGATATCAGCTTACAAAGAAAATGTAGGCCTGTTAGAGGAGTCACTGGCCTCATCTGAACTGGAAAAAAAGGAGTTAAGTGAAAGGGTGTTATTGCTGGAGCAGCAGATAGATAAAGCGAATAAGCTTATTGATATGCAGAGCGCAGGTCTGGCACAAATGCAGGGTAAAGCGGCAACTGAAAAAGCTTCTGATGATTATATGAAGTCGATGGAGAAGGTAGCTCAAGCTCCCGTTAAACCCATCATGCCAGCTGAAACTGCAAGTTCTAAAATGTCAGCACCGGATCTTTCCCCGATAGTGCCGGCTAAACCAGTAGTTAAAAAACCACCTGTTGCTAAAAAACCAGTTGTTAAAAAGCCTGCAACTGAGAATAAAGCGAAAAAAACACGTGTCAAACCCAAGCCGGTCGAACAGAAAGGCATGATGGATACGGTTATGGATTTTGTAACCAGCAGCTGGATGACTATGCTTGGGGCAGTGCTAGCAATAGTATTAGTCCTGGTTGGCTTGTTTGTAGTGTTCCGACGCCGGCGCTCTATAGCTGAGTTCGAAGACAGTATTATTTCTGGTACTGCAGTACTTGATATCTCTACAGCCGAATCAACTGAACCGTCTGACTCAGGTTCTGAAACCTCGTTCCTCAGTGATTTTGTTCCTGGTATGGGTAATATGCAGGCTGATGAGGTTGATCCTCTGGCTGAAGCTGAAGTATATATGGCTTATGGCCGTGATGAGCAGGCTGAGGAGGTCCTAAAAGAAGCCGCATCAAAAACTCCAGACAGGCATGAACTTAAATTAAAGCTGCTTGAAATATACCAGGGCAGAAAGGATGTTTCTTCTTTTGAAACACTGGCTGAAGAACTCTATCCAGCAGATGGCAACATTCCTATGGAAGTGTGGGCAAAAGCTGCTGAAATGGGCAAGATAGTCAATCCTGAAAATCCATTGTTCCAGGGCGATTTGAATTTACAGAACGACACATTATTTGGTGATAAAGATAGAAAAGAAGATGTACCCTTAGGCGACCTGCTTGATACTGATAGCGTAAGCGCTGAAGAAGCGGATCTAATGGATGCACTCAATGAAGGCGTGGAAGAGGGTGATACAGAAGAGGTTACTGAAGAAATTACGGAAGAGATATTTTCTGACAGCGAAGAAATGAATGACATGGAAACCATGGAAAACTTCCAGCTGGATGACGATATGAAACTGGCTGATACTGGTGAAGTAACCAGTAAGTCAGGAGATGATTTCCCTACACCGGATGAAGAAGTGCTGGATCTTGATCTGGGTGATTTTAAGCCTGACGAAGTGCATGAAACTGACTCATTTAGCCTCGACAGTCTGGCAGCAGATATGAACGAGCTGGAAGGTGATACTGAAGAAAATGACGCTATAGATGAAGGAGAAATAGACTTTAATCTCGATGGCATCGACCTGGATTTGGGTGAAGCTGGCGAAGACGGTACTGTTGATCCTGCGCTAGCTGATACTCTGGATATGTCTGATCTGGAAGGTATGGAGGGTCTGGATCTGGATCTCGGTTCAGAAGCGAATGATGATACTGCAGAAACCGCTATACAGGATGAAACTCTGGAGTTTGCAGATTTAGGTGATCTTACCTTACCGGATACTGAAAGCGTACCTGCTGATAACAGCAGTGAGTCCGTAGATGACAGCCCATCAGAATTGCCACCCGGGGCAAATGAAACATGGGATGAAGCCGGTACTAAGTTAGACCTTGCCAGGGCCTATATTGAAATGGACGACAATGAAAGTGCTCAAAGCATACTTGAAGAAGTAGCTAAAGAAGGTACAGATAATCAAAAAGATGAAGCTCGAGATCTGATAAACAAGATTAATGCAGGGTAGTATTTGCATTTTCTTACAAATTCAGCTGCGCGCCTGCTTACGTTAGGACTGCTGACTCTTTTACTCAATAAACAGGCCTGGTCGGGCCTGTTTCTATTTGTCGTACCGCTGGTTTATTTATTTTATAAATATCCTCAGCCAGGGATGAAGGTCTTGTACCTTGCAAGGCGCCTGCGGTGGTTTTATTTGTCTATAATTGTACTTTATTTCTGGTTCTATCCCGGTACTGAGTTATTTCCCCGGTTGGGTGGATTTTCACCGGTACTCGAAGGCATGAATGAGGCTGGCCTCAGAATCACGTCATTACTGATAGTCATTTCCTATAGTGTGTTATTCATAAGCTTAACGCCGCGCGGTGAAATAATTTTGGCTATACAATTCTTATTGAAGCCACTTTCGTATCTGGGCGTTAACAGTGACCGCTTTGCGTTACGCCTGGGGCTGGTTTTATCCATGGTTACGGAAATTACTGAGCAGCAAAAACAGGGTGTAATTAAAGGCAAAGCAGATGGTTTGTCGGAAATACTCGACAGTGCGGCTGTAATGGTGAATCAGGCAGATAACCCCGTGGATGAAAACCTTGCCTTAGAAGTAATGGCTACCGATATGCAGCGTCCCGGTCTGTTTGATATTATTATTCCACTGGCACTGTTTATCTGGTTGCTTGTTCTTTCACTATGAGAATTGCTCTAGGTATTGAATATGACGGGGCCTCATATAGTGGCTGGCAGCAACAGGATGGCGTTAAAACCGTTAAGGGTGTACTTGTGCTTGCTCTTGCTAAAGTAGCCAATACGGCAGTAAGAGTAATAACGGCCGGCCGGACAGATACAGGTGTACATGCAACTGCTCAGGTAATACATTTTGAAACCGATGTAGAACGCAGTGATTTTTCCTGGCTTAGAGGAACATCAAGATATCTGCCGGGTGATGTCACAGTGATATGGGCAAAACATGTCGCGGATGACTTTCACGCCAGGTTTTCTGCAATCGAGCGCAGTTATCAATACATAATTCTTAATCGCCGTGAACGCCCCGCAATTCTAAATAAAAAAGTAACATGGGAACATCGACCTCTGGATGTTTCTTTAATGCAATCTGCAGCCAACAGCCTTGTTGGCAAGCACAATTTTAACGCATACCGTACCGTAGCATGCCAGGCAAAATCACCCATACGTGAACTTAGACAACTTACTGTAACCAGACATGGTAATTTTGTGTTGATTAATGCCAGGGCAGATGCTTTCCTGCATCATATGATACGCAACATCGCTGGTGTACTTTGCACCATTGGCGCAGGGGAAAGGCCGCCTGTCTGGGCACAGGAAGTCCTGTTATCATGTGATCGCACTAAGGGGGGCGTAACAGCGCCGCCTGATGGTCTGTATTTGAATGAAATTGTATATCCTGAACAATTCAGGATTCCGACAAACAGCAAACAATCCTGGATATTTGGCTTATGAGCAGAACAAGGGTGAAAGTCTGTGGTATTT
>DAOVWW010000248.1 GCA_030636465.1 Gammaproteobacteria bacterium | reverse complement strand
TGGTTAAAGGTGTGCAGTTTGTCGATATACGTGATGCCGGAAACCCGGTAGAAGTCGCTGCCCGTTATGACGAGCAGGGTGCGGATGAGATCACTTTTCTCGATATTACCGCCTCATCGGATAATCGCGATACCATCCTGCATGTCGTTGAAGAAGTGGCCAGCACAGTTTTTATTCCATTGACTGTTGGCGGCGGTATTCGTGTGCTCGATGATGTTCGCCGCATGTTAAACGCCGGAGCAGACAAGGTGGGCATCAACACCGCTGCGGTATTTAATCCTGAATTTGTAAAAGAGGCTTCTGACCATTTTGGCTCACAGGCAATTGTTGTTTCTATAGATGCCAAGCAGGTAGAATCCGGCGACAATCCACGCTGGGAGATATTCACCCATGGCGGACGCAAAGGTACTGGTCTGGATGCGCTGCAATGGGCGAAGAAAATGGCCGATTACGGTGCAGGGGAGATATTGCTGACCAGCATGGACAGGGATGGCACACGCGATGGTTTTGATCTGGCACTGACCCGTGCAGTATGCGACACCGTCGATATACCGGTTATTGCCTCAGGTGGTGTCGGCAATCTTGATCATCTGGTTGATGGAGTTAGCAAAGGCCATGCCGATGCGGTGCTGGCAGCCAGTATTTTTCATTTTGGTGATTACACGGTGCAGCAGGCCAAGCAGCGCATGCAGGATGCTGGCATCGAAGTCAGGATTACTGAATAACCATGACAGATAGCTGGTTAGATGCAGTGAAATGGACAGATGATGGCCTGGTGGCAGCGATTGCCCAGGATGCTGAAACCGGCAAGCTGCTGATGATGGCCTGGATGAACCGGGAGGCCCTGCAGGAGACGGCGGACAGTGGTTTTGCTGTATACTGGTCGCGTTCACGAGCAAAGCTATGGCGTAAAGGTGAGGAATCCGGTCATCAGCAGCTAGTGAAAGAATTACGCCTGGATTGCGATAATGACGTAATATTGATGAAGGTCAAACAAAAAGGCGGGATCGCCTGCCATACTGGTCGTGAAAGTTGCTTTTACCAGCGCTACGAGAATGGTCAGTGGCAGAGTGTAGAGCCGGTGTTGAAAGACCCGAAAGAAATTTATAAGTAATCAGTAAATAATTAGTAAATAATCAGATTAAACATGGCAAATGTCCTCGAACAGCTAACAGAAGTGCTGGAGCAGCGGAAGACCGCAGCGCCGGACAGTTCCTATGTTGCCAGCCTGTATGATAAGGGCCTGGATGCCATACTGAAAAAGGTCGGTGAAGAAGCGACAGAAACAGTCATTGCAGCAAAAGACGGTGATCGTGACAAGATTATTTATGAAACAGCAGATTTGTGGTTTCATACCATGGTTATGTTGTCTCATCAGGGGCTGTGCGCAAACGACGTGCTTGATGAACTGGCAAAACGATTTGGTCTGTCGGGTCTTGAAGAAAAGGCAAACAGACCCAAGTAATACAGGTTGTTGAATAAACTTATGGCCAAACTGGCCGTTGATATTAAAGATGGAGTAATAAAATGGGTGTAGGTGGAGTCGGTATCTGGCAGCTTTTGATCGTTCTGGTCATTGTAATGCTGTTATTTGGTGGTAAAAAATTACGCAACCTCGGTGGTGATTTAGGTTCCGGCATCAAGGGATTCAAAAAAGCCATGGGTGATGAAATGTCCAAGGAAGATGAAACGCCTGAGACGCTTGAGTCAAAAAAAGCTGGTGATGTGATCGATGCAGAAGTAACCAGCAAGACCGAAGACAAAGTTTAAAACTCGTCATTGCGTTAACCTTGGAGTAGCAGATGTTTGATGTCGGGATGTTTGAAATGGTCCTGATAGGGGTCATTGCCCTGTTGATACTTGGCCCTGAGCGCATGCCGGAAGCGGCGAGAGCTGCGGGCCGCTGGGTAGGTAAAATGCGTGGTTTCGTTACCGGCATTAAGGACGATGTAAAGAGCCAGATGTCGGTTGCCGAGATGGATGAACTCAGGCAATTGCGCAATGACCTGACTGCAGCTCAGACCAACCTGGGTAAAATGCAGCAAAACGCCACTACCACGCTTAATGAACAGGTTTCTGTTCAGGCAACCGCAAGTGAATCGTTGAAAATAAAAAATAAAACTACTGATCAGGCATGAGCAAAGAAAGCAGCACAGCAGAGGAGGCTCAACCTGAGTCATTCGTCAGCCATCTAATAGAGCTCCGTGACCGGTTGCTGCGATCTGTCATCGTCGTACTGATTGTATTTGTTCCTGCCGCAATATTTTCGGGGAAGCTGTTTACCTTACTTGCTGCACCAATGTTGTCAGCGCTTTCCGGTGACAGTACGATGATCTCGACTGAAGTGGCCGGACCTTTTCTGGTACCACTGAAATTTGCTTTTGCGCTGTCGATTGCAGTTGCCATACCTTATCTTCTTTTTCAGATATGGTCTTTTATCGCACCGGGTCTATACGAGAATGAAAAGCGCCTGGCTTTTCCTTTGCTGCTATCCAGCACCTTATTGTTTTATTGTGGCATCGCCTTTGCCTATTTTGTTGTTTTTCCCATCATGTTTGGCTTCTTTCCCAGTGTCGCGCCCGAAGGCATAGAGGTCACACCGGATATCAATCATTACCTGGGCTTTGTACTGAAACTATTCTTTGCTTTTGGTATCGCTTTTGAAATGCCCATCGCAACCATCCTGTTAATAAAAGCAGGCATCACTACCCGCGAAAAGCTGGCGAAAAAGCGCCAGTATGTAGTGCTAGGTGCCTTTGTTGTCGGCATGCTGCTGACACCGCCTGATATTTTTTCTCAGACCATGCTGGCGATTCCTATGTGGCTGCTGTTTGAATTGGGCCTGATTATGTCAAAATTTGTTGGTGGACCGAAAAAACCTGATGACGAAGACCCGGATGATGACCCTGAGGGTGGTGGCGATTCAGCAATGAAAAAGACGGCTGCTAAATCAGAGGTCAAAAGTACGGCATCAGATAGCAAGAAAACTGAAAGCTCTGATGAAGAAGATGTAGTGTCACCTGCCACTATGGCTCAGCAGGCGAATTATGACGCCAGCGATGATGCTGATGTTGAGGAGGAAGAAGATCTGGATAAGCTGGCTGAAGAAATGGATGAGCTGGAAGATATAACGGATTGGGTTCAGCAGGAAGATAAGCCGGCAAAGAAGGTAGTTAAAAAGACCACTAAAAAAACTAAAAAAGTTAAAAAATCTGTTAAGACAAAAAAGAAGAAGTCCAAAAAAGCTAAGAAGGCAGTGAAAACAAAAAAGAGCAGTAAGACTAAAAAAATCAAAAAGTAGAGTGATAGATAAATTGCATACACTGCTTTATCGGCGTTATGATTTGACTGAACACTGATTCGTTTTCTGTTAGGATAATTGCAACAACGCTACCCAGGAGGAGTTCTTTATGAAAGTTATGCACCGTTTTCTTATACAAAATATAACTTTTTTATTATTTATCAGCTTGTTCTCATTAAATGCAAATGCTGAACAACTCTATAAATGGGTAGATGAAAAAGGAAAGGTTACATATCAAAGTGATCCTCCTCCAGAGAGTGCAGTAGATGTCGAAGAGTCTAATATAAGGCTTAGCGTAGAGAGTGAGGAGGAGCCA
>DAOVWW010000294.1 GCA_030636465.1 Gammaproteobacteria bacterium | reverse complement strand
CGAAGAATCTATAGTCCCGGAGTTAAATTCCTACATCTCTCGCTGGCGCACTCGCGTTCTATGGGGTGATGCTGTATTCGCTTCAGCTATCGCTTTAATGGTTGGTGGTGGTCTTTCCAGCTTTGGAATGGGAGTTAATGAACTGAGTGACTGGCTGGCATCAAATAAGGTCCTGGCCGTAGTTGCCGGTGTCTCAGTCTATAGTATTTATCTGCTGCTGCATTTCTGGTGGCGTAGCAGAGTTGCCAGCAAGATAGAAAATAGAATTCCTGAACAGAAGGGCCCTGGTGACCCAAATTTGAGGCTGTCCTTCCGTAGTAGCGTCAGGTTTAGTCGTAGCGTGTTCCAGACTTCTCCCGACGGTTGGGGGAAACGGACAATTAGAAAGTTAGAAGATATTATCCAGTCAGCAAACCAGCAAACAGAATTGCTCAATGACCGCTATACTGACCCGTCAGGCAAGCGCTCCGAGCTTGACTCAATGAACAACGAGAAAACCAAAGTCAGTAAGGCATAGACGTTTCACTATGAAGCCTGGCAGTGATATTCTTATTGTTGAGACAGCAAACAACCCTGTAGCAAGTATTATCTGGGCTCATGGGCTGGGCGCTGACAAACATGATTTTGAATCTATCATTCCGATGTTAGATTTACCTGATAGCCTGCCCATCCGGTTTATTTTCCCCAATGCTCCCGTACGCCCGATTACTGTTAATGGCGGCATGGAAATGCGTGGCTGGTATGATATTCGCAGTACCTCAATAAATGAGCAGGAAGACAAGGCTGGTATACAGGCATCTGCTGAAATATTATCGGCCTTGATAGAGCAACAGATCGAAACAGGGATACCTGCCTCGAATATTATTCTGGCTGGTTTTTCTCAGGGTGGGGCGGTTTCATTATATCAGGGCTTGCGTCAGGCACAGCAGCTGGCAGGTATAATTGTTCTTTCCAGTTATTTGCCGCTACACGATACTCTGGATGCGGAGATCTCCAAACATTATAAAAATATCCCGGTGTTTATCGGCCATGGTAACCAGGACCCGATAGTCCCTGTGGAATTAGGGATTTTTACCCGCGATTTGTTGCTACAAAGAAAAATGAATGTGCAATTTAAAATGTACCCTATGGGTCATTCAGTTTCAGTAGATGAGATTTCAGATCTCGGACATTGGATTAAAGCCTTAAAGCTGCATTAAGAAATATTGAATCTACGCGACTAGTAAGCTTTATTTTTTTACCCAGTCTTTGATGAAGTTCTCAATGATATCAATCGGTACGGCCCCTGCCTGACTGGCAACTATTTCTCCTTCTGGGGTATAGATAAGAATAGTCGGTGTTCCTACAAAGTTTTCAAGACCTAGTTTCTGTAAATCAGCCATATCAGGCTCAATAACCAGGTTTGGGAATGATAAATCGTGTCTTTTGACAAAGTCACGTGCAAGCTTGATTTTGTCCCAGCCATCAACTGAAACACCAAGAATTTGTGCATTGTCTTTTTCATGCTCCTCATGGAAAAAATCATAGCTTTCGATTTCAGCATTACAGGCCTCACAGTCTTCTGCCCAGATTACCAGGACTGTCCACTTCCCCTGTCCTATGTACTGATTAAGAGGCTGTTCTACACCATCCAGGTTTTTAAGGCTAAGCGGAGGTGCAGAGGCATAGGTAGTAAAAGGTAAAAGAAGAATTAGCAGCGGCAGTAGAATTGACTGTACTTTCATAATTGAAAAACTCCGTTTTTAGAGCAACTCTCTCCATAATAGTAAGAATTGCTCAATAGCTCACATTTTGATGAATCCCTGTTCGATGAGTCGATCTACCTCAGCGGGGCCAAAAGGGACATGTTCTACAAATTCCGGTAGATCTGAACCATCAATATCAAGGGCCTGAATCATGGTGTCGCAAACTTTGACATCAATAATGCCTTTTTTATCCAGGCCAGCAGCTCGATCGACAAGTTTCATGTATTTGGAGTAGTTATTTTTTGTGAAAAAGGCAATTTCTGGTCCATGTAATACCAGCGCAAGCCTGGGGTCATTCTTATTTGTGGTCAGGGTGCTGGATAAATGCTCAATTCTTGTCAGTAGCTTATCCATTTCCTCTGGTTCATGAATAACGACATCAAATACGTATTGGGGCTGGCTTCCCTGCGCTGTTTTCTGTACCGGATTGAGGCTGATACTAGCCGAAGGTGAATCCGCAAATGAATTGTTAATAAAGTGGATGTTATCGCTGCTTATAGTAGTGAAGAAAAAGATAGCATAGGCAAAAAAGGTCAAAATAGTGCGTAACATAAACTCATCCATAAATATGTGTAGTGTGGTGTATTATTCAAGGGTGCATCTAGCATTTAACATCATTACACCACACAAGTATCGCCATAATAACAAGCATTTAGTAAGGAAACACAGATGACAGAAAATAAGCCTGACAACCGATCTACAAATGAAGTGATAAATAAGCTGGGCTTACCAGTCGAATCCTGGCTGACAACGGCGATGGCAAAGGCCAGCGCAAACCAGCAGCATTATGTACAGGTAAACCTGGTTTGTAGTGAATCTGAGTTTGAACGTTGTAGAGCCGAAATTACGGCGGATGGTCTGCCATGGCAGAAGGACGAATTTAATAATAAAAATAACAGGATTTTTCAATTAGCAGGCAATTCTGGCCCCAGGTTCCTCATTGATCTGAGGACAGCTGATGAAGAAACGAATGGAATGCTGACCTGGTGTGGAGATTATGCCCTCGCCCGTGATTTGATGGGGCATCTGTATTCCATGCTTGTAGCATTGCTGCCTGAACAGATTGAGGTTCATCAAGATGCCTGCAGCGAGCAAAGTATCATCGGTTGTCTTGCCGGCCTTGAGAGGGCAGCTTACGACTATCGATTAAGCCGTGGAGACAAACCGGCAGATTTTCCAGTACCGGGACTTAGTCTGCAGAATGTTAGCCAGTCCATAACTGAACAGGCTATTGCTATGGGGCAATCGACCAATATTGCGCGCCACCTGGTTAACCTGCCCGCAGCAGATCTGAATCCAGACAGTTATGCAGAATTGGTGACGGGTTTGTTTGAGAGTTCATCTAAATGCCAGGTATCTATCTGGAATTCAGAGCGGTTACAAGCAGAAAAGATGGG
>DAOVWW010000110.1 GCA_030636465.1 Gammaproteobacteria bacterium | reverse complement strand
TTGCTATGACTGAAGAAGGCGAAGACTACGTTATGCATTTCTGCGGCCTGGAATGCTATACGGCCTGGAAAGAAAAAGGCAAAAAAGACACGGATAATGACTAAGTACGCTGGTGATGTTGAAACTACTGAAATTAAAAGATTTTTTTGAATGCATATAATCATCATCGCCTGGCTATATGTCATTCTTATGGTATCGGTCAGCTACTGGCCTGATGTCGCCGCCATGCTCTGGCGCTTTGTTATATTTGGCTTTCTGCCCGCCCTGTTGTGGTTCAAGATGGTGATGTTTGTCCGCCGTCGGCCTGCTGATGACGCCAGATCAGTGTTGCCATCCGACCACAGTGCCCCTGCCGACGATAAGAAAAAAAACGTTTCTCGTCATTAAAAGTGCAGAAACCGCCACCGTAAATATCGTTCACTCCAGCTTGCTGTAAGCGTATTCGTGCCAGCGCATACAGGTCTACCAGCCACTTGCCATTGTTTGGCGATGGTTTAAACCAGCCGGCTTTAATCTCCACCCCGGCTGCCAGCATATCGATCACTTCTGCCCCGACCTCAAACTTCTCTGGCCCTATAGCCGGCCCCAGCCAGGCCAGAACATTTTCCGTTTCATTAAACTGCTGCACACCTGCTTCAAGTATCCCGTCTGCGAGTCCGCGCCAGCCAGCATGGATAGCTGCCACCCGCTGCCCGTTACTATCGGTCAACAGCACAGGCAGACAATCGGCAGTCATGACTACACAATGTGTGTCTACGTTTTTAGTGGTACTGCCATCCGCTTTAACGTCACTGTTATTCTGATCCAGATCAACAATCTTCGTCGAATGGAATTGCTCTAGCCAATGGGGGGGAGAATCGAGAGCTAGCGATTGCTGCAACAATAAACGGTTTTCAGCTACATCCTGAACAAGATCATTGACATGATCAGCCGGATTCATACTATTGTACGGCCCCTTGCTGATACCACCACTGCGTGTAGTGCTGATAGCGCGAACATGGGCAGGTGCCGGCCAGTCTGGCACTACCCAGTCATGCGGCATGTTCCTTCTTGTCCTTTCTAAGCGCCTCTATCAGTGCCTGCATGTCTGCTGGTACCTCTACGGTCCAGCTAAGGCGCTCACCACTGACAGGATGATCCAGGGCCAGAGTTTCAGCATGCAGAGCCTGTCGTTTGAAACTGCGTAAAGTATCGATCAATTGCTCTGATGACGCAGGCGGTACATGCAAACGTTTACCGTAGACGGGATCCCCTGTAATAGGATGACCCTTCCAGTTCATATGCACGCGTATCTGGTGAGTACGACCGGTTTCTAAAATAACCCGGACCAGCGTATGGCGACGAAATTTTTCCTCGACACGGTAATGCGTAACAGCAGGCTTGCCACGATTAGTTACAGCCATTTTCGTGCGTTCACGACTGTGGCGACCAACTGGTGCATCGATGGTTCCGCCTGCGACTATTTGAGAGCCAATCACTGCAAGGTATTCCCGGTTGACTTCTCTTTCCTGTATCGCCTCTACCAGCTTCTTTACGGCTAGCTCATTGCGCCCTATGACCAGTAAACCGGTCGTTTCTTTATCAATACGATGGACTATACCGACCCGGGGTAACACAGCCAGCGATTCGTCAAAATGTAGTAGCGCATTTAGTAAGGTGCCATCCGGGTTGCCCGTACCCGGGTGTACAACCAGGCCTGCAGGTTTGTTAATAACAAGAATATCGCCATCCTGATAAACGATATCAAGCGGTATATCCTGTGCCTTTGACTCGGTGACCACCGCTTCAGGGACATTAATTTCAACCGCCTGCCCTTCACGCACTTTTGTTCTCTGTCCTACTGATTCCCCATCCAGTCTGACCAGACCATCTTTGATCCAGTGCTGAATAGTCGAACGGGAATACTGGTCAAGCATCGTTGCTAATGCCTTATCAAGACGAAAGCCATGGCATTTCTCAGGTATTGACTGCTGTATTTGGCTAACTTCGGCTTGTTGCATATCTTTTAACTTCACCATAGGCTTGATTCAGGTTATCCTTCAGTTCCAATTCAGAACACTATTGCAGCAAACCTTCATGCCCGCCACAAAACTCGTTTTAATATTAACACTGTCGCTGATTCTATCAGCTTGTTCCTGGTTTAAGGACAATGAAAAGCTGGATGATACGGTACCGGCCCAAACATTGTACTCTCGTGCCAAAAAAGAATTATCGGCAAACAACTGGGAGGCGGCAATAAAACAGTACGAAGCCTTGCGCGCTCGATACCCTTTCGGAAAGTATTCACAGCAGTCAGAAATAGAACTTGCCTACGCCTATTATAAATTCAATGAACCCGAGTCTGCTATAGCCGCCATTGAACGCTTCATACACAATTACCCTACCCACCCTAACCTGGATTACGCTTATTATTTAAAAGGACTGGCTGATTTTAAAGATAGTAATACCATGATAGACAGAATTACCGGCGGTTATGATTTTTCAGACCGCGACCCAAAAGCCGCACTGCAGGCCTTTAAGGACTTTTCCATTCTGATAGAAAAATTCCCTGAGAGTAAATACTCTGATGATGCACGACTGCGCATCAGGTTCATACTCGAAGCACTGGCTGTCCATGAAATAAAAGTGGCGCGTCATTACCTGAAGATCGAGGCCTATGTAGCGGCGCTGAATCGGGCAAAATACGTTATCGAGCATTACCAGCGCACGCCGTCAGTCGAGGATGCACTGGGCCTGCAGGCAACCATCTACGCCGACATTGGTATGCCTGGCCTGTCAAATGATAGCCTCAGAGTATTAAAACTTAACTTCCCTGAAAGTCGCTATATAAAACGAGTCGAGAAAGCCCTGGCTGGAGATGGTTGAACATAGCTGGTAAGCCATCCTGTGTACATATAGGGCCCTCAACCCGGATCAAAGGTTTATAATTTATATGTTAGCATTTTTTCTTCAAATCTGATTTTGTCAGCTCTTGCTACAATCGCTGCCACCATGCCCTGTTCAGGCTGCCACTGCCAGATTGAGTCGTTTTCTGGTGCTTGATGCTCCAGTTTATCTCTGATCCGCAACTTTTTTTTCTCATCGACAAAGCATTCAAAACGATCGAGTCCTGCCAGTAATTTCATACCACGCGCCTTAACTGCAGCCTCTTTCAATACCCACATTCTGTAAAATAGCAGTTCATCTATACTTTTTTCTATCATCCTGTATTCTGCGTCTGTGAAAAACCTTTGTGCAAGTGCTGCATAATCACGCCCGGACTGCAGCTTTTCAACATCAACGCCGATTTCACATTCTTCTGTCACCACCAGTACGCAGCAGTTCCCGCTATGGCTGAGGTTGAACTTTAGCGAGCCTGAAGAAAACTGATTCAGCTCTGGTTTACCATTTTCATTATAATCAAATACCAGATCAGCCCCCGGGCATTGTAAATAGTTTGCCAAAATAAGGCGTAAAGATGCCCGCGTGCGCAGAAACCCCGCCCTTGCCCTGTGGTGTTTTATTTTACTGTAGCGTGACAGTTCATCATCCGACAACAACTCAGGCAAATCCAGCTGTGCGTCATCCAGAGAGATATTCCAGATGTGAACACTAGCCTTGCCGGGCAAGGGCTGCTCACTTAGTTGGATCATTCGCTAACACGTGACGCATATAGGCTGAGGTAATGGGGTAACGGCGATCCCGCCCAAAAGCTTTTTTTGTAATACGCACTCCGGGCGCAGCCTGTTTACGCTTGTACTCATTGAGATCGACCAGGCGCAGCACTTTGCGCACCGTCTCGCGATCAAAGCCGTTATTAATTATTTCTTCCAGACCACATTGGTTTTCTACGTACAATTCAAGTATGGCATCCAGAATATCGTATGGAGGCAACGAATCTTCATCTATCTGATCATCGGCCAGTTCAGCACTGGGAGGACGATCAATAACCCGCTGAGGAATAATCTGTCCCTGTTCATTTCTCCAGTTAGCCAGTGCATAAACGAGCATCTTGGGCACATCCTTTATAACGGCGTACCCCCCTGCCATATCACCATAAAGGGTAGCATAACCGACAGCCATTTCACTTTTGTTACCGGTGGTCAAAACAATGCGCCCCTGTTTATTGGAGATTGCCATCAGAATGATGCCCCGGCAGCGAGCCTGGATATTCTCTTCAGTCGTATCAACCGGTGCAGAATCAAATGTCGACTCAAGACTATTAAGAAAGGCTTCAAACATGGGCTCAATTTGAATGATTTGATGATGAGCACCCATGATTTCTGCCTGCTCAATTGCATCCTCGATGCTCATCGCCTGGGTATAGCGTGAGGGCATTAAAACAGACTCTACATTCTCAGCGCCGAGTGCATCGCCGGCGATAGCCAGTGTCAATGCTGAATCTATCCCTCCCGAGAGACCAATCACCGCTCCTTTAAAGCCATTTTTCTGGACATAATCACGGGTGCCCAACACCAGTGCCTGATAAACGCTTTCAATGACAGGCAAGTCAGGTGGCAAAACAGATGGCATAGCAGTCAGGCCCTTGTCAGAACGGATAAACTCAATCACAGATAAGTCTTCCACAAAGACCGGGGCCTGCATTAAGTACTCGCCCTTCTCATCAATGGCAAATGAACCACCATCAAAAACCAGCTCATCCTGCCCACCGACCATATTGACGTAAACTACCGGGATGTTATTTTCCCTGGCCTGACCGCTGACAGCGTCAAAACGTTCAGTCTTTTTATCCAGGTGATAGGGCGAGGCATTTAGATTCAGTATCAGTTCCGCACCTGCCTGAACTGCCTGAGTAACGGGCCCGTCCTGCCAGATGTCTTCACAAATGCTAATACCAATTTTCCCTGCACCCGTTTCAATGATGCAAGGACGATCTCCCGCGCTGAAATAACGCTTCTCATCGAAAACACTATGATTGGGCAGGTTTTGCTTATCGTAACGACCAATTGACACCCCATCTTTAATGATAACAGCAGAATTGTACAAGCAACTGTTTTCCAATATGGGGCAGCCTACAATAGCGGTAATACCATGAATTTTTTCTATTAAACTATCCAGTACTACACGCGTATCAGTGATGAAACCGTGACGTAGTAATAAATCTTCAGGCGGATAGCCGGTCAGATTAAGCTCTGGAAACAATATTATGTCTGCAGCTAGCTCATCTCTCGCCTTGTTTACCCAAAGTAAAATTTTGTCGGCATTGCCCTGCAAATATCCAACCAGACTGTCGTGTTGTGCCAGGGCAATTTTTATACTCAGCGTCATATTCTGCTATTTTAAATTAGTGTATGTGACAGGAAATCCACACATATGAAATCGGGTTTATTATGATAAGCGAATGATACACTTCTATCCATGCAAATCGAAATCGCGAATTCATTATTGGATATCCCTGTTGCGGATTGGGACAGGTTAAATCAGGACGGCAACCCATTCACCAGTCACGCCTTTCTAAGCGCCCTTGAAGAATCATCCAGCATAGCTGGTGAAACTGGCTGGCTGCCCAGATATCTACTGTGTCGCAATGAAAAGGGGGACCTGCTAGCGGCCCTGCCTATGTACGAAAAGCATCATTCCTGGGGGGAATACGTGTTTGACTGGGCCTGGGCCAATGCCTGGCAGCAATGTGGGCTGAATTACTACCCAAAACTAATTGTTGCCGTGCCTTTTACTCCTGTAAGTGGACAGCGCTTTCTCGTCGCTGCGGGTTTGGACCGGGAGAAGACCATCCAGAGCCTTAATAGTGCAGCCATTAACTATGCAAAACAGGAGGGCTATTCTTCTCTTCATTATCTGTTTCCCTGCGACGAAGAATGCAATCTATTACAGCAACAAAATTTGTTAATCAGACAGGATGTCCAGTTCCACTGGAAAAATGATGCTTATGCCGATTTTAATGCCTTCCTGGCCACGATGAATTCACGCAAACGCAAAAAAATCAGCCGTGAACGGCGCAGAGTTAGTGAAACAGGTGTTGAATTTA
>DAOVWW010000206.1 GCA_030636465.1 Gammaproteobacteria bacterium | reverse complement strand
GCGAGTATTGATTGTTGTCCCCGAGTCGTTGATGCATCAATGGCTGGTAGAAATGCTGCGCCGTTTCAATCTGCATTTCCGTATATTTGATGAAGACCGCTGTTTTACAGCAACTGACGAAGAATTAGCAGCTAACCTGTTTCACAGTGAGCAACTGGCATTATGTAGCGTGGAATTTCTGACACAAAATCCGGATATGTTTGAGCAGGCAACTGCCGGTGAGTGGGATTTACTGGTCGTTGATGAAGCTCATCACCTGGCCTGGTCACCTGAACATGCCAGTGATGAGTACCTGATGGTCGAACAGCTGGCCACTGCTACCAGAGGCGTATTACTGCTGACCGCCACCCCTGAACAGCTGGGCAAAGAAAGTCATTTTGCACGACTGCGCCTGCTGGATCCGGACCGCTTCCCAAATTTCGAGCAGTTTCTCGAAGAAGAGAAGCACTACAAACCGGTCGCGCAGACAGTCGAAGACCTGGTCAATGACAAACCTTTAACTGAGGCCGATCAGCAACTGATCCACAGCACATTCAATGAAGGCGATAACCAGGAACTGCTGGCTCGCCTGGAGGCAGCGGGTAAGGATGATGAAAGCGGTGTACTGGCACGCACAGAACTGGTCGAGCACCTGCTAGACCGCCATGGTACAGGACGCGTACTTTATCGAAACACCCGAGCTGCGGTAAAAGGCTTCCCGCAAAGAATCGTCCTGCCGGCAGCACTGCCTTTGCCTGATATCTATCGCCATGACGAATTAAACGAAACAGACGATCTCCCATCTGAGCAGAAGAGTGATTTAAGATTATACATTTCACCTGAACTTCGTTATCTCGATAGCGGTAAAAAGCCTGCCTGGACACAACAGGACCCACGCGTGGCCTGGCTGGTGTCGACACTGGAAAAAGTACACCCGGCCAAGGTGCTGGTGATCGCAGCGAACAAAGATTCGGTACTCGATCTGGCCCAGCATCTGAAAATGCATACCGGCATTCATGCCGCCGTTTTCCATGAGGGCCTGAGCATAGTTGAACGTGACCGTGCAGCAGCCTTTTTTGCAGATGAAGAAGCAGGTACCCAGGTACTGGTCTGTTCTGAGATAGGCAGCGAGGGCAGAAACTTTCAGTTCGCCCAGCACCTGGTTTTATTTGACCTGCCATTAAACCCGGATTTGCTTGAACAGCGCATCGGCCGTCTCGACCGTATTGGTCAGGGTGATACCATACAAATTCACGTACCTTATATAAAAGACACCGCTCAGGAAGTCCTGTTTCGCTGGTACCACGAAGGCCTTAAAGCCTTCGAACATACCTGCCCGGCAGGGCATGCCGTTTTTGTACAACTAGAGAACATGCTAATTAATGCCATTACTCATGCAGGTACTGGAGTAGAACAGCTGGAACAATTAATTGAGCACACCAGAAGCCTGCACCAGAAAATGACTGCTGAGCTGCATGCCGGTCGTGACCGCTTACTGGAGTACAATTCCTGCCGTAAAAACGTAGCTGATGCACTGACTCAACGCGCGAAACAGGATCACCAGGAAGAACAGCTGCTGGAATACATGGGACAGGTTTTTGACGGCCTTGGCATAGACTCAGAAATACACAGCGAGAACTGCCTGATCATCCGTGCTACAGATGAAATGGTCAACCAGCTACCCGGTCTGCCTGATGACGGCCTGACCATTACATTTAACCGCCAGACTGCCCTGAGTTTTGAAGATGCACAGTACCTGACCTGGGAACACCCACTGGTACGCACCGCGATGGAGATGATTACCAGCAGCGAGATGGGCAATACCGCCATGACAGCAATCAGCCAGACCCACATCAAATCTGGCAGCATGCTTCTGGAGTGTGTTTATAGCCTGGAGGTGCCGCCAATTAGCTCGTTGCAAAGTGACCGCTATCTGCCGCCCACCACTATCCGGGTACTCCTTGATGAACAGGGCAAGGACCACCAACAAGAATTAACGCACCCGTTTATTCTTGAACACCGGGTTCATGTGCCAACCAAGATGGCCAATAAAATTATCAAAGCAAAAGGCATGGCCCTACGGAGCCTGTTTTCACTCTGCGAAGAGGCTGCAGAGCAACAGACACCTGAAATACTCAGGCAAGCGCACGAAGATTCCAGCGAGATACTGGAGAGAGAGATTAACCGTCTCAAAGCGCTGAGCCAGATCAACCCGAATATTCGTGACGAAGAAATAGAATTTTTTGAACAGCAGTTAACGGCACTGAATGAAGTTCTTGATGCAGCGAGTCTGAGGCTGGATTCGTTACGCGTGATTATTGCTATATAGAAAGCCGTCATTACGAGCGAAGCGCGGCAATCTCATACCACCTGGTCAAATACTAAGAGATTGCTTCGTCACTACGTTCCTCGCAATGACGGCTGAATTAGAATTTACATAAAATTAAGAGTCACATAAGCATGCTGTTATTCACAGAACTCTCCCTACGCCGCGGCAAAAAAGTATTGCTGGAAGATGCAAGCTTCAGCATACCCCCAGGACAAAAAGTTGGCATTACCGGCTCCAATGGTGTTGGTAAATCCAGTCTGTTTGCATTAATTCTGGATGAGCTGGAAGCGGATACGGGAAACTTCAGCATGCCATCTGACTGGGTCATTGCCCATGTCGCGCAACATACACCAGGAGGAAGCACCGCGGCTCTGGATTATGTACTGCGGGGAGATAAAGAATATCTTCAATTACAGGAAAAAATAAGCGCTGCCACCGACAAGAATGACGGCATGGCGCTAGCAGAATTACATGGCCAGTTTGAAGTCATCGATGGGTATACTGCTGAGAGCCGTGCCGCGACATTGATGCACGGGCTGGGCTTCAAACCCGAGCAAATCAGACTGCCATTAGAAGAGTTTTCCGGTGGCTGGCGTATGCGGCTCAACCTTGCCCAGGCACTGATGTGCCGCTCTGATTTATTATTGCTCGACGAGCCGACCAATCACCTCGACCTGGATGCAGTCATCTGGTTACAGAACTGGCTCAGCCGCTATGAAGGCACACTGCTGCTGATCTCACATGACCGGGAATTTCTTGATTCCTTCATCACGCTAATCGCCAACATAGAGCAGCAGCATATAACGCTATACACCGGTCATTATTCCTCATTTGAAAAAGCTCGTGCCGAGCAGCTGTCCCAGCAGCAGGCAGCGCATCTGAAGCAGCAAAGTGAAATCGCACATATTGAAAATTTTGTCAGACGTTTTGGTGCCAAGGCCACGAAAGCCAAGCAGGCACAAAGCCGGGTAAAGGCCTTGCAACGCATGCAGCTGATCGCCGCAGCGCATGTCGACTCACCCTTCCAGTTCAGCTTTAAGGAACCGGAAAAACTGCCTGAGCGATTACTGGATGCACGTGATGTCTCGCTCGGTTATAACAATATACCTTTACTAAAGGATGTTGATTTTCACTTACATGCCGGTGACCGCATCGGTCTAATCGGCCCTAACGGTGCGGGCAAATCCACCCTGATAAAATTCCTCGCCGGCGAACTAAAAGCCCAGGCAGGTAAAAGCTGGGAAGCCCAATATCTAAAAATCGGTTACTTCGCCCAGCATCAGCTAGAACAACTCGACCCAGAACAGACTGCCCTGCAGCATTTGCGCTTGCTCGATAAAAAAACCCGCGAATCCTCACTGCGTGGGTATCTCGGTGGCTTCGGTTTTATCGGTGATCGCGTGGAGGAACCGGTAGCACCTTTCTCCGGTGGTGAAAAAGCCCGCCTGGTGCTGGCCCTGCTTATCTATCAGAAGCCTAATCTGCTGCTACTTGATGAACCCACCAACCATCTTGATCTGGAGATGCGCCATGCCCTGTCTATGGCACTGCAGGAATTTGTCGGCGCCATGGTCATCGTCTCGCATGATCGCCATTTACTGAAGTCCGTTACGGATCAATTTATCCTCGTGGACAATGGTCAGGTCAAAGAATTTGAAGGTGATCTCGACGATTATGCCAGGCG